>NZ_MNQF01000047.1:4997-6847 GCF_001915285.1 Alistipes sp. 56_sp_Nov_56_25 | reverse complement strand
TCTACACGGGCGATATTCCGGCCATGTGGCTCCGCGACTCCGGGGCGCAGGTATGGCCCTATGTGCAGTTGTGCAAGAAGGACCCGGCGTTGCAGAAGATGATCGCGGGGGTGATCCGGCGGCAATTCAAACTCATCAATATCGATCCTTACGCTAATGCCTTCAACGTCGGCCCTACGGGTGACGGCGAGGATGTCGGCTATCCGGGCAACGATCAAAGTCCCTGGGTTTTCGAGCGCAAATGGGAGATCGATTCCCATTGCTATCCTCTGCGCCTTGCGCACCATTACTGGAAAACCACGGGCGACACGTCGGTCTTCGACGGGGAGTGGATCTCTGCGATGCGCAACATTGTGAAGACGCTGCGCGAACAGCAGATGAAGGAGGGGCCGGGCGATTACATCTTCCTGCGCACGACCGACCGCCAGCTGGATACCCGCTGCCATGTGGGGCGCGGCAACCCCGTGAAACCCGTGGGGCTGATCGTCTCGGCGTTCCGTCCTTCGGACGACGCCACGACCTTCGGGTTCCTCATCCCGTCGAATTTCATGACCGTCACGTCGCTGCGCAAGGCCGCCGAGATCCTGACGGCGGTGAACGGCGAGCGGGAGCTGGCCGCGGAGTGCACGGCGCTGGCCGGAGAGGTGGAAGAGGCATTGCAGAAATACGCGGTGGTCGAGCATCCGGAGTTCGGGAAGATCTACGCCTTCGAGGTGGACGGATTCGGAGGCTGCTTTCTGATGGACGACGCCAATGTGCCGTCGCTGCTGGCAATGCCCTACCTGGGCGACGTGGAGCGCACGGATCCCATCTATGAGAACACCCGGCGGTTCGTCTGGAGCGAAGAGAACCCCTACTTTTGGAGAGGCTCCGCCGGCGAGGGCATCGGCGGCCCCCATATCGGGGTGGAGATGATCTGGCCCATGAGCATCATGATGCGGGCCTTCACGTCGGAGGACGACGCCGAGATCCGCGATTGCATCGTCGCCCTGATGACCACCGATGCCGGGACGGGCTTCATGCATGAATCCTTCTCGCGCCACGATGCTGCGAATTTCACCCGCCCGTGGTTCGCCTGGCAGAACACGCTCTTCGGGGAACTCATATTAAAACTCGTAAACGAAAACAAGGTCGACTTACTTAATTCCATTGACTGACCGGAAAAAACCAAATAACAATGATAAAACCTGTTTCTTTGCTGTTACTTGCCGCCGTTCTGTGCGGCAGCTGCGGAAGCCGCACGGGGCGCACCGCGGCAACCTCCTGCGACGAACCTTCGGCGCGGCCTTCGGAATACGTCTCGACGCTCGTAGGCACGCACTCCGACTTCACGCTCTCGACGGGCAACACCTACCCGGCCGTCGCCCTGCCGTGGGGCATGAACTTCTGGACGCCCCAGACGGGCGAAATGGGCAGCGGATGGGCCTATACCTACGGCGCCCACACCATCCGGGGCCTGAAGCAGACCCACCAGCCCTCGCCGTGGATCAACGACTACGGGCAGTTCTCCATCATGCCCATACGCGGACGCGACAAGGTCGATGAGGAGAGCCGCCAGAGCTGGTTTTCGCACCAGTCGGAGGAGGCACGCCCCTACTATTGTCGGGCGTGGTGATCGACGCTTTCGACCGCGGATCGTACATCAGGGTCATGCACGACAAACGGACTGTCGTGGGATACACCACGCGCAACAGCGGAGGTGTGCCCGACAACTTCAAGAACTGGTTTATCGTGCGCTTCGACCGGAAGATCCGGGATTTCCAGATCTATGACGGCACGAAGCCCGTCGAAGGCGAACAGTTAGTCGGCGAACACGCCCTCGTGCGGGTAGGTTTCGAAACCCGGCGCGG
>NZ_MNQF01000047.1:893-4838 GCF_001915285.1 Alistipes sp. 56_sp_Nov_56_25 | reverse complement strand
AAGTTCTACGAGATCGACAAGAACGGCAATATCCTGCATTACAGCCCCTACAACGGTGAGGTACTGCCGGGATACATGTATACCGACACGGGATTCTGGGACACCTTCCGCAGTCTGTTTCCGCTGCTCAATCTGGTCTATCCGTCGGTCAATGCCGAAATTCAGGCCGGGCTGGCAAACGCTTACCGCGAGAGCGGATTTCTGCCCGAATGGGCTTCGGATGCCATCCTGAAAGGTGTCACCCCCGAGGAAGACATTGCGACGCTCTACGAGGCGATGCTCGCAGGACGCCGGAAGGTACACCCCACGGTGAGCTCCACGGGGCGCCTCGGACACGAATACTACAACACACTGGGATACATCCCCTACGATGTGGGTATCAACGAGAATGTCGCACGAACGCTCGAATACGCCTACGACGACTGGTGCATCGCGCAGGTGGCGAAAAAACTGGGAAAAACGAACGACGCTGCGATGCTGGAAAAGGCTTCGCAGAACTATAAAAACCTCTTCGATCCCGAAACGCGCCTGATGCGGGGCCGCAATGCCGACGGGACGTTCCAGACGCCCTTCAGCCCCTACAAGTGGGGCGACGCCTTCACCGAGGGAAACGCGTGGCACTACACATGGTCGGTGTTCCACGATGTCGAGGGACTGATCGACCTGATGGGAGGACGCAAAGGATTCACGCGGATGCTCGACTCGGTCTTCGTCGTGCCGCCCGTCTACGACGACAGCTACTACGGGTTCCGCATCCACGAAATTACCGAAATGCAGGTGGCCGACATGGGCAACTACGCCCACGGAAACCAGCCCGCGCAGCACATGATCTACCTCTACGACTACGCCGGGCAACCCCGTAAGGCGCAGTGGTGGGTTCGTGAGGTCATGGATCGCCTCTACTCGGCCAAGCCCGACGGTTACTGCGGCGACGAGGACAACGGACAAACCTCGGCGTGGTACGTATTTTCGGCCTTAGGGTTCTATCCCGTGTGTCCCGGCGCGGACGAATACGCAGTCGGATCGCCGCTGTTCCGCAAGGCCGTCATTCATCTTGAAAACGGCAATACGATCGAGATCGACGCTCCGGAGAACAGCTCCGAGAACCGTTATGTCGGTAAAATGGCTATCGACGGAAAAGTATCGGAAAGGCCGTTCCTTAGCTATTCCACACTTCTGGAAGGTGCGAAGGTGCGCTTCGAGATGGAACCCGAAAAATAGCCTTCCCATGAAGATTCCGAATCCCTATGCTGCCTTCATGGCCTTCGCCTGTGCATTGTTTGCAGCATGCTCTCCGCAGCAGCCCTTCATAACCTCACCCGACGGACGCATCGCCGTATCTGTCGAAGCCGATGCAGGGGCGGGCGTGACCTATGCCGTCACGGTCGACGACAAGCCCCTGATACTGCCCTCGGCGATGGGACTCGCAGCATGCGGAACCTCGCTGCAGGGAGCGACGATAACAGGCGTATGGCACTCCTCCCACGACGAGGAGTGGACAGCCCCCTGGGGCGAGAACAAACGGCACCGAAACCGTTACAACGAAATGTCCGTCTCAGTGCGGAAACCGGACAAAAGCATGGCCTTCACGCTCCGCTTCCGCGCATTCGACGACGGAATAGCATTTCGCTACGAACTGGCGCAGCCCGATTCGCTGGCCGTGACGGACGAACTGACGGAATTCCGGTTCGCAAATGAGGGTCATACGATGTCGTGGTCCATACCCGGCAATTTCGAGACCTATGAACTTCAGTACCGCGAGCAGCCCGTCGCACGGATAACGGATGCAAACACGCCCTTCACGTTCCGCACTGGGGACGGAATATTCGGAGCCGTGCACGAGGCGGCCCTGTACGACTGGCCCGAGATGGTATTGAGGCGCGACAGTGCGGGGGTGCTGAAAGCCGACCTCGCGCCCCTGCCCGACGGCGTGAAGGCGTACATTCCGGGACGCTTCACGACGCCCTGGCGCACGATACAGATAGCAGACAGGGCCGTAGGCCTGATTAACTCGTCGCTGGTGCTCAACCTGAACGAACCTTCGAAGATCGAGGATACCTCATGGATCGTGCCGCAGAAGGATGTCGGGGTATGGTGGGGAATGCACCTCGGAACGCAGGTATGGACGATGGGGCCGCGACACGGAGCAACGACACGGAATGCCATCCGGCACATCGACTTTGCTGCGGAAAACGGCATACAAGGAGTGTTGTTCGAGGGCTGGAACAAAGGATGGGAGAACTGGGGCGGAAACCAGCAGTTCGACTACCTCGAACCCTATGCGGATTTCGATCTGGAGCGAATAGCCGCCTATGCCCGTGAAAAGGGCGTGCAACTGTGGATGCACAATGAAACGGGAGGAAATATTCCTGAGTACGAAGCCGTCCTGGAAGCAGCGATGAGGAGGTATGCCGAACTGGGGGTTCACACGCTCAAAACGGGATATGCAGGGGGATTCAAAGGCGGTTACCTCCATCATTCGCAGTATGGAGTGCAGCACTATCAGCGGGTCGTGGAAACGGCGGCGAAATACCGGATCATGCTCGACGTACACAAGCCGATAAAGGAGACGGGGATACGACGCACGTGGCCCAACATGATGACACGCGAAGGGGCGCGGGGCATGGAATGGAACGCATGGTCGGAAGGGAATTCGGCAGAGTATCTCACGACGCTGCCCTTCGTGAGGATGCTGAGCGGACCGATGGACTACACTCCGGGAATCTTCGACATCGACTATTCCACGGCGAAGGCCGACAAGGGACGGATCGAGTGGAACGGGCCCAACGCGGAACGCTGCATAAAGACCACGCTGGCACGGCAGATAGCAAACTGGGTGATCATATACTCGCCCCTGCAGATGGCCGCAGACCTGATCGAGAACTACGAAGGGCATCCCGCATTCCGGTTCTTCCGCGACTTCGACGCAGACTGCGACTGGTCGAAGGCATTGCAGGGAGAGATCGGCGACTATATCGTCGTTGCAAGACGGGCCAAAGACAGACACTTTCTCGGGGCAGGAACGGACGAGAAGGCAAGGACGCTCGTGCAGAAGCTCGACTTCCTCGAACCCGGAGTGACGTATACCGCGACCATATATGCCGATGCTCCGGATGCGGGGCGCAATCCGGAGGCATACCTGATCGGGAAGCGGGCGGTGACGGCACGAGATACCATACGCATCGAGATGGCTGAACGGGGCGGGCAGGCAATAACTTTTATTCCGGCAGAGAAATAGAAGATGCCGGTGGCACGGGGAGGCCACGACGGAAAGCCGACAGGGAACAATGAGAAACGGGATCTGATCCATATCAGACCCCGTTTTTCGTATCAGGAACGATGTCGTCTTTTTTTACGCCTTTGTTGCATCTGCCGTTGCTGTTCTTCATAAGCCTGCGTGTCGGCCAAATCCAATACCGTATCGACAATGCCAGAAATAGGATTGGCGGCATGGTTTTGCACTTCATGTTTCTGTTCCGCCTGTCGTTCTGCAACCTGTTGCGCCTCTTTCGGAGCCGGATACAATTCGTTGAAGACATTCGCCTAGAATGGCAACGATGCCGTCGTTATGGTCAATGAAAGTCACGCCATAGATTCTGCCGACCGGATTGATGCGGAAGATAGCGTCGATGTTCTCCGCCTTGAGCAACTGCCGAAACTCGTTCCGTGTATTGTTCGGACTCATAGCATCCCGGACTGTCTGTCGCAGCCGGTTGAGCGTCCCGTCCTGCTTCAGCGCACTTTTCGACCGCTCGTAATACTTTTGAAGGGCTTTATAGCCTACGTCTTTCCCTATTTTGCTCGACTTGATGGGCGTGCCGATGCCGTAGCCGTCGTCGGTCAGAACCCGAGACACTACCTGCATAGTTTCTTCCGTCGATCGTTCCGGTGCGTTCCTCGACCGAGACGTTGAACAGTTCCAGCAGTGTGCAAAACTCTCCGTAG
>NZ_MNQF01000047.1:0-768 GCF_001915285.1 Alistipes sp. 56_sp_Nov_56_25 | reverse complement strand
CAGCTTATGTCCGTTCTCATCGACGCGCAACGATACGACATGAAGATGCTGTCGGTCGATATCCTTATGTTTGAAAACAATATAAGGCTGGTTGCCGTAGCCCATGCGTTCCATATATTCGCGTGCGATCTCCCGGAACTGTTCGTCTGTCAGTTTGTCTTCGGGCGAGGGGTTGAGCGAAACATGGAAAACCGTATTGGTTGTTCTGCGGTTGGCTTCGAGATACGGCATGAAGCTCTCCATGCAGGCATCAATATCAAGGCGTCCGCATTTATCGTATGGTTCGAGCATCTTCTGCCAAAGCAGCACCTCGGCTTCATCCTTATCCACTTTCTCCTTGTTGTAATGCAGGGCTCCACCGGGCGAGGAACCCGATCTTATATTCGCAACCATTCCGCAGCGCGTTTTGCTAGGTTCAGAATCTCGATACTCAGAGCCTTTAATTCTCTCGTTCGTTGTTCCAATGCGGCGATCTGATGCGGGATCGCGACGTTGGAGAAGTGCGCATTGATGACCTTTACAATCTGGTTGTAGTTATTTCCCAACTTTTGAAATTGGAAATAAAAGTCATTCAGACGGGCAATAAACTGCACTTTCGAAGGGTCGCGTTTAACGACAACGAACTCCTCGGCGAAGATGCGTTTTACGATAAACCGGCTGCGGTTATGCTCCAATCCTGCCTTACAAAGCATCTGCTTAAAGCGGATATTCTCTTCCGTGGTGAGTTTGAAATTATACCTGTGGACTCTGGGATCTGTCGTTGTCGGG
>NZ_MNQF01000046.1:0-3522 GCF_001915285.1 Alistipes sp. 56_sp_Nov_56_25 | reverse complement strand
TGACAAAGTTAGAAATTATTTTCGCTCGAACAACACTCGATGGGGTATTGCCGTATAAATTTCGGCGGAATCGGCTCCGGGATTCTCTACGTTCCGAGGCCATCATAAAAGAAGCCGGAACCCTTCGACAAGGTTCCGGCTCCGTGTGCGGGACGGTGGGCTACTTGAACGTCACCCCGTGTTTCTTGCAAATCCATAAGAAGGTCTCGATCCCGATTTTCCGGCTCCGCAGACATTTGGCGAACTGCTCGTCGCAGTCGGTCGGGTAATACTTCTTGGAGTGCATGCTGACCAGATGAAATAGCCGCAGACCCTCCTCCTTGCCGTATTCGTGTGCCAAGGCGCATCCGATGCAATACCAGTCGTGATAGTCGTCGGTGATATCCTTCTTCTTTTCACGGATTTTCTTGATTAATTTATAGACCTTTGCATCGAGCAGCTTCTTTTCCCGGGCCGTCCGGACTTTGGCCCTTGCGGTTCTTTCTTTCAGCACGCCCCGATAAGGCTTCGCGTGCGGATTGATGTATGGGTAGGCATCGTAACTGGCTCCCCGCAAGCGGCAGACATCGCAACACCCTTGGTCGGCGACGAGCCCCGTTTTCTCGTAGATCTCCCGAACCAGAGCGTCGAATTGTGCCAGGTGCATGTCCGGGTGAGCGATGCGGAAAATCAGGTACAAGCCATTCCCGCTGATCGACATACTTGCACACAACAAGCTGTCGAAGGTCTTGGCGACGAGTCTCTTCTTATCGAACCACTCCGGTCCGAATACGCCGTTGTCCTTGTGGTCGATGTCGATGCATATGAACCCGGTGTGCTGAACCAGCCCGTCACGGCTCCGAGTCTTGAATATCCCGCTGGGAGTGATGCACGGCAGGTTGCGTTTAATTCGTTGGCGAACCTTCTCGTTGGAGGTCGTGCGGAACGCGATAACCTGCTCCTTGAATTTGGCAGTCTTACACCACTTTATCAGGTCAACATCGCCGAGTGGTTTCTGTGCGAAGTAGTTCTCGAACACGGAGACCCTGATCTGAGGGAGTTCCGGGGGATTCGAACTGACTGTTTGCCTTTCTATGTACCCATTGTCATATTCGTTTTCTTTCATGTTAGAATTATCTTTTAGGAGCGACCTATTCATATTGTATATCGTTGAGTATTCGTAGATTGTCATTTTCTTCGTCTTCGGTTTTTGTGAAAAATTTGTTGAGTTCTTCGTCGTTATTCTTTTTGATTGCCTTCTTTTTGTACTTTGCTTGCCGTTTCCGTTCGTTGGCATCCAGCTGGGGACGGATCAGTATGAAGGTTCGCATCTGCTCTCCGTTGAGATCCGTCGGTTCCTCGCCGTAGAGAGCATATCTCATAATCACATCATAGAGGTGTAATCTTGCCCTGTTCTTCATCGAGGCCAACGCTTCATAAAAGGTACGGTAGAAGATGAACCCTTCACGGGGCGGAACCTCCGGGTCGAATGCGGGCTTGGTCGTTGTTGTTTCAGTTTTCATGGTTAATGCTTTTTTAATTGGTTTATTCTCTGGATGTTTTCCTGTTCGATCGTCGGGTGTGATTCGCTCTGCAACCAGTCGAGAATCTCCTCACGGTTAAAGTAAAGTTTGCGGCCTTTATGCTCTGGTTTGTGGAACGGTATCTTTCGTTCACTTGTGAGCTTATAGACCGTAGAGATACTGTACCCTGTAAGCCGGGCAACGTCGGCAACTGTCAGCACCTCTTTGTCCGGAGCGCGGCTCGGAGTTAGATGCCCCATAATTTTGTCGATTGATAAGATCTCTTTCAACTGTCCTACCGTCAGCATTGCGATCGGGGTGTCGTCGGTAATATTTTTCATATTCTTGTAAATAATTTGAAAGTTTACAATCTAATTTACCAGCCGGACTGTTTAATGACTTTTAATGGAGATAATCCGCTGTTTAACAGCGGATTATCTAATATTCTTTTTTCCTATATGGGTTCATGTTGTGGAAAATCTTCATAAATGGCAGGAATATGTTGAATATTAGTAGCATATCGACCTTGTTTTGGCTCTTGAATAATTTGTACAGGACATCGTATATATGATAGATCGTAGCGTTTGAGGGTGCATGAGTTTCTCGGATTATTTGTGTTCGAGAAATTTTGTCCACATTAAAATAGACGTGGTGGTAGTAGAACATACAATAGCCTATATACATCCAAATTCGGAAATCGGCCTTGGATTTGTCGAAGATGCTATTTCTGAATATAGAGAAAGTCCTTCCGCATCTTTTACATAAGCGTAATTTTTCATTATTCTTTCTGAAAGGGCCGTTTTGACAGCTGCCGCAATGCGGGCATCGTCGTTTTTTGGGCTTTGATTCAATATCAAAATCAACACAAGTCTTGGCGTACAGTTTTATAAGACTATTTTCGGTGGGGAACCGTTTGATGAACCTTTTATAACTGACAGGCGATGATTGGAAAAAATACATATTCGGTTGATTTTAAATCGTATATTTGTGCTAATAGCGTAAAAAGGCGAGCAGAATTAAACCGTGATGGCCGTTAGAGCACTTTCGCCGCCTCGTTGATCACTTCGTTGTCGAAGCTGTCGAGATAGATGTTCGTGGTTTCCAGATCGGCATGGCCGAGCATCTGTGAAATCACCTCGCGCGGAATGTTGTTGCGCTGCAAGGTCATGGCCGCCGTATGGCGGGAGACGTAGCTCGTCAGGTGAAAATCTATTCCGAGCTCCTCGGCGAGCAGGCGCAGGTATTTTTGATACTTGCTGTAACGGGCCCGAATGTGCATGTAGAGCCGCTCGCCCGTATAGCCGGAGCGGGTGACGATCGGCAGCAGGAAATCGTCCACGGTCGGCGAGGCCGCTTGCAGGCTCCCGATCAGTTGCCGGATTGCGGGCGTGATCTTGATCGAAATAGGTTTGACACCTTTCTGCCGCTTGATCTTCTGCCGCTTGTAGACGATATAGTCGCCGTCCTCCATCTGTTTGATCTGGGCGGCCGTGAGCATCGCCATGTCGATGAACGAAATGCCGTAACAATAGTAGGAAAAGAGAAACAGCTTGCGAGCGTATTCGCATTGCGGATTGCTGGCCGTGGTGCTTTTGAGTTTCGACAGCTCGGCGGCAGGCAGGTAACGTTTGGCAGTCGCCTCTTCGAGTTTGGAGACCTCGAACCCGCCCCGTCCGAACGGGTAGGTCGCTACCGAACCGACACCCTCCGCATTGGCCCGGTTCAGAATGGCCCGTAACGCTTTGAAATAGAATTTGCGCGTATTGCCGCAACAGCCCCGCTTTTGAAGAAACATATCGAATCCCCGGACATAACGCAGGTCGATGTCGGAAAAGAGCCGTTGATCCAGCTTCCGGTCATAGCTTCTCAACATGTCCTGCGTCTGCTTATAGGTTTGGGAATTGCCGATATGTCCCGTCGCGTGCAGTTCCGCGATACGGTCGGTGAAATAGGCGTTGAACTTTCCCTGTTTGGAGGTATTCAGAAAGGCGTCCTCGAACTGGTTCAGCGTCCAGTCGAT
>NZ_MNQF01000045.1:0-3809 GCF_001915285.1 Alistipes sp. 56_sp_Nov_56_25 | reverse complement strand
TGGAAAGATTCTTTATCCGCAGTCATCGCTTTATAAACTGCTGGAACAGCATTATATGAAAGCGCAGCGCTGATGCGGTCTGTGAAAAGGGGAAGATCACTTGAACTGCACCCCAAAAGTTGGACATAACTTTTGGGGTGTTTTATGAAGTACAGTTATGAGGAGAAATTAACAGCAGTTTTGTCTGTTGTCAATGGCCAACATTCCGTATCGTCCGCCTCCAAGCATTTTGGAATAAGCTATACGCCTTTGTCGCGTTGGATTGCGCGTTATAAAGAGTTCGGCGAAGAAGGTCTTCGTATACGGCAATATACTTACAGCGGCGATTTTAAGTTGTCAGCTATCAGGCACATGCACGAGAATCACTTATCTTTAACGGAAACAACGGCAAAGTTCGGTATTTACAATGAGAGTACGCTGAGCAAATGGGAGCGTATCTATTATGAAGAAGGTGAATCCGGTCTTTACCGTGATAATCGGGGTAAGATGAGAACCAAGCCTAATAAACAGGAACTACAACCACAGGAAGAAAATGACTTGCGAGTCGAAAACCAACGTCTTCGCGCCGAGGTCGCTTACTTAAAAAAATTGAGGGTCTTAGTCGAGGAACGCATCGTCCGCGAGAACGGGAACGGGCAAAAGCCATCGAAGAACTAAGACCGGAACATACCCTTCCCACGCTATTGGAAGTTACGGGGATGGCGCGTAGTACGTTCTATTATCATCTGAAGCAGTTAAAGTTCCCCGATAAATACAAACAAGAGAAAAACGAGATTGTAAGTATATACCACGATCATAAGGGACGTTATGGTTACCGCCGTATCACAGTAGAGATGCACAATCGCGGATATTCTATAAACCATAAAACGGTACTGAGGTTAATGAACGAATGTGGAGTTAAATGCCAGGTGCGCCTAAAAAAATATCGTTCATACAAAGGAGAGGTTGGTGCCGTGGTGCCCGACTTGCTGAAACGTAATTTTATGGCGGAACGTCCTAATCAAAAGTGGGTTACAGACCTTACTGAATTTTCTCTGTTCGGCAAGAAGCTTTATCTGTCGCCTATTATGGACTTATATAACAGGGAAATAATAAGTTATAATATAGCTGAACATCCGACCTTTTACCAAACAATGAAAATGCTTGAAGATGCCATAAAGGATCTGCCCGATGCTCCGGAACTTATACTTCACTCGGATCAGGGTTGGCAGTACCAGATGAAACGCTATCAATATCGGCTGCGTGAAAAAGGTATTAGTCAGAGCATGTCTCGTAAGGGAAACTGTTTGGATAATGCGGTTATGGAAAACTTTTTCGGACTGTTAAAATCAGAATTATTATATTTGCAGAAGTTCGAGTCTGTCGATCATTTCCGCAAGGAACTGGAGGAATACATAAATTACTACAATAACAAGCGAATAAAGACCGCTTTAAACAACATGAGCCCGGTACAATACCGAACTCATGCTATCTGAATTATTAATCAGTCCAAACTTTGGGGTGCACATCAATCACTCTTCCCCTTCTTTTTTGGATGTATAACTGATATAGTTGCTCGGATGGATCACGCATATCTGCCCGTCCGGTGTTCCGAAATCAATGAGGATCGGATATTTGTAAAGCGGCAGATAGTATTTCCGTCCGAAAGATTTGCGGATTGCCTCCGCAGCCAGCAGGATTCCCGAGTCGGCCGTTATAGGACGTTCGTATCCGGGATATTGCCGCATGATCTCTTGGCGGCATTTATTGATGTCGTCGAGCGTAAAGACCTCTCCGCGGATGATGCGCAGCAGGCGCAAGGTAAGTTCGTATTCGCGGGACAAATTTCGACGTTGGTCGCCGTTTGGAGCTTCTTCCAACTCTTTCTTCAACCGTTCGGCTTTTTCTTCGAATGTGGCCATATTTATAGTCCTTTTTGTGTAATGATTCTGTTGTCGGCAAGGGGCAGTAAAATTCCGAGGCCTTTGCCGTCATGCATCCTGCGGCAGAAAATCCCGGACGTATTTCCTGGCCGTGTAAATGTCGCGTTCGATGGTAAGTCCGAACGGCAGACGAAGGGATGCCAGCTCGGAGAGCATCAGGTAGCCCCACTCCCATTCGTGGATATGACAATAACCGAACAGGCGCCAATTGTCACCTTCGCGTTCGGCTTCGGTGATGAGCCATGTCCCCGTACCGCAGGGGTTGAAATACTTGACGAGAACTTCGGCATCCATTCCTTTCCCATCCTGTGAGTGGAAAGGGTGTTTCTCGAATTTCGAGATGATTTCTTTTGTGAGCAGTTCCATAAGAAATGATATTTAGACTGCCCGGAACGTCCGGACAGCAAGAAACGAATAGCCACCGTAAACGACAAAGACAAGGCAATGCCTTGACGTGTCGTTTACGGTGGCTATCTTGCTGGACGGGTCGGCGTAAGAAATATATGGTGATTCAATATTAAGACGACGATGATTCACTCCGCAAAACTTGCTCGTTTCGTTCGGATTCGCTATATTTGGATTGATGTAGTATATCCGAGATCATTAACAATCCTTATACATTTCTACAATGCCTTTACGTGCTTATATAGAAGACAAAGAAATTGTTTCCATCGATCTTAATGACGAAGAATGGAGTGCTTTGAAAGCCCGTCTTAAAGCCAAAGAAACCGTTTTGATACTGCCGTGTTGCGGACAAGAGGGCTTTTTGAGAACAAGCAACAGAGGGTTGAAACATTTCGTTCATTCGAAATCTGCAAATCCATGCGATTGGAAACCTGAATCCGCAGAGCATCTCAAAGCGAAAGTCGCGATCATGGAGGCTTGCCGGGAGCAGGGATGGAATGCCATCCCCGAATTTTCCGAAGCGGATTGGAGGGCGGATGTTTTGGCTGTACAGGGAGGTAAAAGGATCGCTTTCGAGGTTCAGTGGAGCCGGCAGACTTATGAAGAAACCCGCCTCCGGCAGGAACGGTATAAGGCATCGAACGTAAGAGGTTGCTGGTTTTTCCGCATAGCCCCCAAAGAAATGTCGGATTATGACAAAACTTTAGTTGCAGACAAAGAGACTCCTGCGTTCAAAATATTCAAGGACGAAAATTCAAACATACTTGCCCAAGTAGGGAAAGTTCAAATGCCGTTAAAAGCATTGATAAGTAATTTACTGGCGCGTAAGTTGAAATTTTGCGAGCATATCAGATCAGCGCCCAAGCAGAAGGTTACTATCATCTTTTTTGAAATGAAATGCTGGAAGTGCGGGACGCTGCAATACTGCTATACGGTAGAGCCAAGTCTGAAGAGCGTCTGCAACTGCGATTTCGATGTGGAGCGGTCTTCGTGGGACGATCATGATATAGACAAGCATCCTGGGGTCTATGCCGCGGTACAAGATTTCTTACAGACGGAAGAGGGGCGACAACTCAAGGTCGGCCCGGTAAAAAAACGGTATAGCCGGACGGTTGCCGATAGCTACCTATCGCACGGCTGTTATTATTGCGACGCTATTTTCGGCGATTTCCATCTCATAGAAGAAAAGTTGTATGCTTTCACTGGAGTCTATATTATTATTGACAATGCCTTGATGCCAAAACCTAACCTATATGGTGGATTCTCCGTGTGTTTCATCACGTCCTCCTTTCTTTATTGGGATTATACTTCGGTTAATGTTTGTTGCGGGCGGAACTTTTCCGCCCGACGGTTTACTGCTTCCTCAAGGTAGGCAATGCTCCGTTAAGTTCGTAACGCCACTTTGAACCAGCGTTCTGCAAAGCGGTGTTCATGGCATCAACGGCTTTCTGCCAGGTAACGACAGAGCCGTCCACCTTCGTG
>NZ_MNQF01000010.1:4315-90125 GCF_001915285.1 Alistipes sp. 56_sp_Nov_56_25 | reverse complement strand
GGATTTCACCCGCGCGTGGTTCGCCTGGCAGAACACCCTCTTCGGGGAACTGATTCTCAAGCTCGTAAACGACGGGAAAACGGACCTGCTGAATTCCATCCGATAAGAAGAACCGCGCATCCATCGTCCGGAAGGCCCTCTCCCCGGACTTGTTGCGCGGCTCCGAACGCCGCAATGTCGCTGCTCCCGTCTTTTTCCGGCCTTGCCGTCCCTTGGTGGATCGGTTATGAACCGGCCTGCCGGCGTCCGTGCGAAAGGCAGGGGGGCGGGAAATTGCGGGTTTGTTAACGAAAAGATGCGCTCCCTTCCGGGGCGCATCTTCCGTTTCTCCGAAGCGGGGCCTATTCCTCGACCTCTTCGAAATTGCTCTTGTCGACGCCGCAAACCGGGCATGCCCAGTCGTCGGGAATCTCCTCGAACGGCGTTCCGGGGGCGATGCCTCCGTCGGGATCGCCGACTGCGGGATCGTAGATCCACTCGCAGACTACACAACGATACTTTTTCATCTTTTACTCGTTTTATAAGGTGAATAATGGGTATGCAAATTGGCTGCCGCTTATGCCTCCTCCTCGGCATCTTCGTCGGGGCGGTTTCCGCCCGGCGGGGTGAGTTCGGCCACCAGCCGGTCGGCATCGGCGCACGAGACGTAGAGCCGGTCTTCGTAGATGTCCGTGATCTCGACGAAATTCCGCCACTCCGAGGCGTAGAGCCGCACGCGGTCCAGCCTCCGCAGGTCGATGAAGTGTCCGTAGTAGCCGAAGAATCCGCATCCGCCGAAGATCGGCAGAAACCATTTCATGCGTTTGGGGTCCACCCGACGCACCGAGGCGATTTCGTCGCGGCGTATTTCGGTGATGTCCAGCAGACAGCGCACTTCGATCGTCTCGTCCGACACGACGATCTTGCGGGGAATCGACAGCGACATCAGGGCCACCAGCGCCACGATGAACGAGGTGAACCACGCCGAGAGGTAACCCCCTTCGTACAGGTGGTACAGCAGGCCGCCCAGCAGGACGAAGACGATGATGTAAATCAGCGTCCAGTAGATCGTGCTGTGATCGAAGCGGTATTTATACGTGCTCTGCATCGGTAGTCCCTTCTTCGTTTTCGGCCTCTTCGCGTGTGGCGATCAACGCTTCGGCGATGACGAAATCCCCGGGGGTTGTGAGTTTGAGGTTTTCGCGCTCGCCCTCCGCCAGGCAGACCGCCTGCCCGACGGCCTCGACCACCGAAGCGTCGTCGGTGAACTCCGCGCGGTATTCGCTCTCGTAGGCGCGGCGCAGGACCTCTGCGCGGAAGATTTGCGGGGTCTGCACGATGCGCAGAAGCCGGCGGTCGACGATGTGCGACGCAGCGCGCCCCGCGGCGTCCGCCTCTCCGTCCGTTTCGCGGAACGAATCCACCGGCTCCACGACCGGAATCGCAGCCCCGTGTTTTGCGGCGGCTTCGGCCACACGGCGGATCATCGCGACGCTCCCCAGCGGGCGCACGCCGTCCTGCACGGCGATCAGCCCGGGGTCGGACGTCAGCGCGGCCAATCCGTTCCTCACCGAGTGGAACCGCTCCGCGCCTCCCGCGGCGATTTTGTGTTCGGCGACATCGAAACGCGCCGAGAGGTTTTTCCAGAACCCGATGTGCTGTTCGGGAAGTACCGCCACGATCTCGGCGCCGGGCAGCGCCGCGGCGAACGTGTTGATCGTGCGCGCCAGTACGGGCATGCCGTCCAGAAACCGGAACTGCTTGGGCCGTGCGCCGCCTGCGCGGCTTCCGCTGCCCCCTGCTACGATGATGACTCCCGTGCGTTCCATAGGCCTGTCGTTTTATTGTTTGTCGGGTGCTTGTACGGTTGCGTGCAGGACGAGCGAATCGAGCTGCGTGATCTGCTCCTCGGGGCTGACTTCGCCGTTGAGTTCAGCCGTGATGCGGTCGCGGACGAATTCGAACAGCGCGCGGTTCTCCCTGGCGATCGGCTCGGCGGGTTCCGACGGAATCTTCAGCGGGTCGATCGGCGTGCCGTTCTTCCAGACGCGGTAATCGAGGTGCGGGCCGGTCGATGCGCCCGTCGAACCGACGTAGCCGATCAGCTGACCCTGCGACACGCGCGAACCTTTGACGATGCCCTTGGCATAGCCGCTCAAGTGGAGATAACCCGTCATCAGGTTGCCGGCGTGCTTGATCTTGAGCGTGTTGCCGCCTCCGCCGCCCCAGCCTTTGAAGGTCACCGTGCCGTCGGCCACGGCGTGTACGGGCGTACCTTTCGGCGCGGCGTAGTCGACGCCCGTGTGCGGGCGGTAGACCTTGTAGATCGGGTGTTTGCGGGCGTAGGAGAATTTCGAACTGATGCGCGAGTATTTCAGCGGGGCCTTGAGCATCTGCTTGCGCAGGCTCGCGCCGTCCGCCTCCCAGTACTGGATTTTGCCGCCCTGGCGGAACGGGATGGCGTAATACTCCTTGCCGCCCTGCGAGAACTTCGCGCCCCAGATGCGCCCGATGCCCACCGACACCGTGTCGTCGATGAACCGCTCGTCGTAGATCACCGTGAAGTCGTCGCCCTTCTGGATGCCGAAGAAATCCACCGTCCACTGGTAGATGTCCTCCAGTTCGGCGGCCAGAGCGTAGGGCAGCTGCTGCTCCATGATCGCGCCCCAGAGCGAGGAGTTGATCACGGCGCTTTTCTTCGTGCGGCGCAGCGTGTAGGCCTTGGCGTCCTTGCGCACGGAGACCGAGTCGTCGTGGAATCCGAAGACCACATAGTCGGTGACCGATATTTCATAGGCGAGGTAGTCGAGATGGGGTGCGTAGAGCGAATCCTCGTGGATAAAGGCCGTGTACTTGTGCCCGGCGCGGATGTTGCGCAGCGGGAACACCTCCTTCGAGGCTTTGTCCAGCCGGTCGACCGCGAGGGCCGACACGCCGAATCCGTTGAGTATTTTCCCCAGCGTTTCGCCGCTTCCGACCTCCCCGGTCTCGGCGCGGTAATCGTCGGTATTGATGCCGTAGAGCATGTTGTGAGGCTCCTCTGCGTCCTCCACTTCCACCGCCGGACCCTGGGGCCGGTTGCAGGCGCCTGCCGCTGCGAGCAGCAGGGCGCATATCATTATTTTCAGACCGTTCATAAGATGAAGACAAAGATAGTGCAAGACGGGCGCAAATGCAAACTTGTTTGCAATTTGCCGAGCCGCCGCCTGTATAAGGCGCTGCCAAAGATAGTGCAAGCCGGGCGCAATGCCAAATTTTTTTTGCGGATCGCTTGTCGTCGTGCGGTGCGGACCGCAGGGGCTGTCGGTGCTTTTTGACCGTCCGGGAGACAGAACCGCGGCGGTTGCCGCGGGGTATAGCTACCTTTTGGTGTCAAAAGGTAGCGGCTTTCGCGGGAACAACCTCCGGCCCGCGTTGAGCGGGCGCAGCAAGAACAAGACTATGCAGCCTCCCGCTCCGGGCACGCGGGCTGTCGGTTGTTCTTTCTCCGCTGCAAGCGAGAATGCGGCGGTTTAAAACCGCTTCCAGGGGCGATCGTAGGCTTCTGTGCTTCCTGCTTGTTCCGAACGCATCCTTCCCGCCACGTTCCGCGGCGAACGACTCCCGCTTGGCAAAAAAGGCGTTCAGAAAGATGCGGACTAAAAGCGCGAGCGGAGGGGACGGTTTGTTTACAAACCCGCGAATAGTCGCCCGGAGCCAGCGTTAGGCCGCGTCTTTTAGCCTTTTTTGTCGGCGGGTCGGTTTTTGCGCCGCTTTTTGCCGACCAAAAAGCGGCAAAGAACACCAGTCGCAGACTGCGATCAGTACTTTTTGCGGAAAAAAGGTACAAAACACCCGCGACATCGTCACGGCTTTCTCGCTACTTTTGACACCAAAAAGTACAAAGTACCCCGCGGGCGAAGACCGCGGTTAACAGCCGACCAAAAAGCGGCAAACAACATCAGTCGAAGACTGCGATCAGTACTTTTTGCGACCCAACAGCATCTGGAAATCCCCGCGACAGGGAGCGGTGCCCGGGCCTCCGTTTCCGCAAAATCAGTCGCTATTTTCCGCCCTGGAACCAGATTTGCGACTTTTGGTTTGGTGGTCCCGGGAAAAATCGTTACCTTTGAAAGTTATCTGTTCAAACCGATAGAAAGATGCTCAAATGCCTGCTCGCGCCTGCGGCCTTCCTCTATAAAGCGGGGGTGACGTTCCGTCACCGCCTCTTCGACTGGGGCATCCTCAAAAGCGAGAAGTTCGACATTCCGATCATCTGCATCGGCAACATCACCGTCGGCGGCACGGGCAAGACCCCGATGGCCGAAATGGTGATTGCCTACATGTCCCAGATGCACAATGTGGCGCTGCTCTCGCGCGGCTACGGACGCCGCACGAAGGGGTATCTTGAAGTTCGGGCCGATTCGCACTACCGCGACGCGGGCGACGAGCCGCTGCAAATCAAACTCAAGTTTCCCGATACGGTGGTCGCCGTCTGCGAGAAGCGTTCCGAAGGTATCCGCCGCATCTGCGCCGAGCATCCCGAGGTCGATCTGATCGTTATGGATGACGGCTTCCAGCACCGCTACGTGGAGCCGAAAATCAATATCGTGATGATCGACGCCACGCGGCCCGTCCAGCACGACAGGATGCTGCCCGTGGGGACGCTGCGGGACCTTCCGGAGGAGTTGCACCGCGCCCACTATTTCGTAGTCACGAAATGCCCCGAGCGGATGGCCCCGATCGACCGCCGCATTCTGCGCAAGGTGTTGATCCAGGTGGCCTACCAGCGGGTCTATTTCACGCGTTTCGAGAGTTTCATGCCCCAGCCTCTCTATGCCGAGGAGGCGTCCGGCGAGCCGCTGGCGCAGGGGCGGCCGGTGATCGCCCTTTCGGGCATCGGCAACCCGAAGCCCTTCGTGCAGACGCTCCGCGAACGTTACGAGGTCGTGGCCGAGATGACGCTCGACGACCACCATGTCTACAAAGTCCGCGACATGAACGCCCTCGCGGCGCTTCTGGAGAAGCATCCGGGCGCGGTAATTGTTACCACCGAGAAGGATGCCGTCAAGATGACCAACCGGGCGAAAATCCCCGCCCGGGTCCGCAGCAACCTGTACTATTTACCGATAAATATTTCATTCATAGAGGATTCGGCAACGGATTTTCTGCAAAAATTAGAAGAAGATGTTAGAGGAAATTAAGAAAACCGCCGCTTTCGTCAGAACCCGGACCGAGGATTTCGCGCCCGAAGTGGGGATTATACTCGGAACCGGACTGGGCGATTTCGCCGATAAGATCGACGCCCGGTTCATCATCGAATACAAGGACGTTCCCGGATTCCCCGTTTCGACGGTCGAGGGCCACAAGGGCCGCATGATCTTCGGAGAGATCGAAGGCCGCCGGGTCGTCGCCATGCAGGGCCGCTTCCACTACTACGAGGGCTACACGATGCAGCAGGTGACCTTCCCGGTGCGCGTGATGCAGCAGATCGGCATCAAATACCTCTTTGTGTCGAACGCTTCGGGCGGCATCAACCCGTCGTTCCGCGTGGGCGACCTGATGGTCATCACCGACCACATCAACCTGATGCCCAATCCGCTGATCGGTCCCAACATGGCCCAGCTCGGGCCGCGCTTCCCCGACATGCACAACTGCTACGACAAGTCGCTGATCGCCGCTGCCACGAAGATCGCCGAAGAGGAGTCGATCAAGCTCCAGTACGGCGTCTATGTCGGCGGCACGGGTCCCACGTTCGAGACGCAGGCCGAATACCGCTATTTCAAGGCCATCGGCGGCGACGCCGCGGGCATGTCGACCGTTCCCGAGGTGATCGTGGCGCGTCACATGTCGATTCCCGTCTTCGGCGTGTCGGTCATCACCAACTGCGGCCTTTCGGACGAGGTGGGCGATCACGAGGACGTGCAGCGTCAGGGCAAAAAGGCCGGCGTGCGCATGGAGCTTCTTTTCCGTCGAATGATTAAAAACCTGTAAACTTATGGTAAATAAGGTTATATTGATCGGCAACGTGGGCCTCGATCCCGAGGTGCGTACGACCGAGGGCGGCGTGAAGGTCGCCCGCGTCCGTCTGGCGACGACGGAGCGTCTGTTCGACCGGGCGTCGAACGAGACGAAGGAACACACCGAGTGGCATACGATCACCTTGTGGCGCGGTCTTGCCGACGTGGTGGACCGTTTTGTCCGCAAAGGCTCGCAAATCTATATCGAGGGGCGCCTGCGCACCCGCGAATGGATGGACAAGGACAACAACAAACGCTATACGACCGAAATTCTGGCCGACACGATGAACCTCTTGGGGCGTCGCTCGGACAATCCCGCTTCGGACGGCGCTCCGGCTCCCTCCTACGGCGCACAGCCGCAGGGGGCTTCCTATGGCCAGCAGGGCGGTTATCAGCAGCAGACACCCCGTCCGGCAGCGGCTCCGCAGCCCCAGCCGGCGGCTCCTTCGGTCCCGGCCGACGATCCGGACGACCTGCCTTTTTGATTTTCGATTTATAAGCGGCTGTTTCCGCACATCCCTCGAACGGGGCGAATGGAATGTACTTCAAGTACTACCCATCCGCTCCGTTTTTCACGATGCGCGAAACTCACTCGCTTAAAATCAAAAATTGCAGGGATAATCCGAAAAATCCGTTCTCGGAGGGTTTTATGGCTGATGGCTTGGAGTGCTACCGGTTCAGCCACTGCCTGAAATCGGGCACGCGGTCGGTGCTGACGAACGCCTCCTCCCCTTCGGCGAGGGGCGGGTGGAGCACCACCTTGATTCGGCTGCCCGAGTAGCGTATCATCTCCCGGATGGCGTCGAAGGCGACGATGAAACGGCGGTTGATCCGAAAAAAGAGGTTCGGCGGCAGTTTTTCGCCCACTTCGGTCAGCGTGCGGTCGACGATGTAGTCTTTTCCGTCGTGGGTCACGAGGTGGAGGTACTTGCCGTCGGCCATGAAATAGGCGATCTCGGCCGTGGTGACCGATTTCATCCGGGCGCCCATGTGTACCAGGAACCGTTCCTGGTAAACCGGTGGCGTCTGCGTCGGGGCTCCGTGCTCCGCAGACGCGCTTCCCCCCCCCGATAGAAGCCCCAGCTTGTCGATCGCCCGCTGCAAATCCTCGCGTCCGAAGGGTTTCAGCAGGTAGTCGATGCCCTTGTTTTCGAAGGCTTTCAGGGCATAGGAGTCGTAGGCCGTGATGAAGATGACCGGCACGGAGATCTCCGTGCGCTGGAAGATGTCGAACCCGCTGCCGTCTCCGAGGTGGATGTCCATGAAAATCAGGTCGTGACCGACGCCGGCGATGACAGCGGCGGCCTCCGCGACCGACGATGCCGTGGCGACGACCTCGATCTGCGGCGCGACCTCTGCGAGCGTCGTGCGCAGCTCCGCGACCGACAGCGGCTCGTCCTCTATGATAATGGCTCTCATGGCGTGTAAAATTATAAAAAAAACAGTCCGGTGCAAAAACCGGACTGTTTTTTCATCGGGACTCCGAAGGTCTCCGGACCGTTCCCTCGGTTCAGTCGTTCAGCTCGGGGTTGCTGTCGATGGCCGACTGCGGGAAGGGCAGCGTGTAACGCGCGTCATTCGCATTGAGCGTGTAGGTCCGGTCCTTGTAGGTTTTGACGATGGCCGGCCGGGTCGTCCGGCGGAGGTCCATCCAGCGGTGTCCTTCTCCGATCAGTTCGCGGGCGCGCTCGTCGGCGATCTCTGTGCGCAGCTGCTCCGCATCCATCGCTCCGACCTTCGTGCGCTGGGTCTCCATCGCCTCGGGTTTCAGCCGCTTGGCCTTCAGGTCGAGCAGGTATCCCTTGGCCTTTTCCAGTTCCGCAGGCAGGTATGAGCCGGCTTCGGCGGCGATGAGGTACATCTCGGCGATGCGGATCGACACGCGGTCCGACGACGAGCGGTTCACGCAGTATCCCAGCAGCGTCGGCGTCCAGTTTTCGTCGTAGGCATTCACCGGGTTGAGGTAGTTGCGGCGGTTGTCCGTCGCTTCGTCCAGCAGCCCGAGGATCTTGTCCGACAGGATGCTGGCGCCGCGCAGATCGCCGTTTCCGCCGCCGAACGGGCGTTCCCAGGCCAATATGGCTTCCGGAGAGGTCGCTTTCCACGGCAGGTCGCCGCTTTCGGGAGAGGCATTGAAATCCACCAGTTCGTATTTGGGCAGCAGGCCCGTCGCTGCATCGTAAGCCGCCTGCCAGTTGCGCATGTAGAGCATGACGCGTGCCTTGAAGGCGGCGAGCGCATCGAGCGAGAACCGGTAGTTGAGCGTCGGACTCTCCTGTTTCTCCAGGGTCATCGTCCTTTCGGCGGCCTCGATGTCTTCGACGATCTGCCGGTAGACTGCGGCGACGTTCGTCGGGCGGTATTTCTGCTCGATGTCAATGTAGGTGGACAGGGGTACGCCCCGGTCGGTCGAAGCGGTCTGCGGATCGTAGGGCTTCCCGTAGAGGTTCACCAGATCGAAGTGTGCGTAAGCGCGCATGGCATAGGCTTCGCCGAGAATCTGCCGCTTGTCTTCCGAGGAGTCGTCGTCCGCGTCCGCCACGCCGTCGATCACGGCATTGGCCTGGAAGGCGGCGCGGTAATAATATTGGTAGGGATACTCCCACATCTGCGTTTCGTACTGCCAGGTGTAGTTGTAGGAGAGGGCTATGGCGTCGCTGCTGTCGAAGAAGTTGCCTTCGTGGAACATGCCGACCTCATCGGACAGCAGTCCGGTGTAGGCCTTCGAACTGGTGTAGGGAAACCGGCTGTAACCCTCGGTGAGCAGCGCCCGGTATTCCGAGGTCTTGTGGGGAATCACCTTTCCGACAGGCTCGATTTCCAGGTAGTTGCACGAGGCGAGTCCCAGTGCGGCAAGCAGGATATATGCGTTTTTTCTCATTTTTTCAACGTATTAGAAGGTAATGTTCAGTCCGACCGAGTAGGTGCGCGCCATCGGCTGCGCATAGATGTTGCCGTAGGTCTCGGGATCGAAATAGCCGTCGTAGTTCGTGGCGATCACCAGCGGGTTGCGGGCTTCGAAGTGCACGCGCAATCCGGCCATGCGCAGTTTGCGTGTGATTCGCTGCGGGAAGGAGTATCCCAGCCGGATGCTGTTCACGCGGAAGTAGTTGATCTTCCTGTTCCAGATGTCGAGGCTGTTAAACAGGTTGACGTTTGTCGGGAAATTGTCCATGATCCAGTAATAGACCCTGTACGGATCGGGATTCTCGTCCCAGTCGCCCCAGGCCGAACCGTCGGCCTGCAGGTTGCCCGTGAGCGAAGGATAGGTTCCCGAGGTGTTGGACGGCGACCACACCTTGTTCATTTCGGTGGTGTAGTTTTGCCCGGGGTTGGTCTGCGCGGGGTTGTAGAAGGGCGAGCGCGTCATGAGCTGTCCGAAAACGAAGTTGCACGAGATCGCCAGGTCGAAATTCTTGTAGTAGAACCGGTTGTTGAAACCTCCCGTCACATCCGGGTTGCGGGAACCGACGTAGGTCAGGTAGCTGCGCACGTCCTTCTGCGATACATTCATCGCCGGACCGTATTCGAAATATTCCGGAATTCCCAGTCCCCAGGGGTCGCTGGCTTCCACGCGGAAACCGACGAACTCCTGGAGCGAGATCTTCTTTCCGTCGCGCCAGAACATCGGAATGCCGTTTGCGTCCAGCCCGGCGGTTTTGATGGCGAACACGGCGCCCGACGAATAGCCTTGCAGCGAGGGGCTCCAGCTGTTGTCGTCGATACGCACCTTTTCGACCTTGTCGGTGTTGTGGGCGATGTTGATCGAGGTCTCCCAGCGGAAGTCTCGCGTGCGGACGTTCACCGTGTTGAGCGTGAATTCGATACCTTTGCTTGAGATTTCGCCGTAGTTGCTCGATGTCGAGATGAATCCCGTCTCCGAAGGGATCGTGCGCGTGGTGATCAGGTCCTTGCTTCGGCGTCCGTAGAGTTCGAACGTGAAGCCGATACGGTGTTCGAAAGCAGCGAAATCGAGGGCCGTGTTCCACGAATAGGTCGTCTCCCAGCGCAGGTTCTGGTTGGGCGGCGACGTTACGTCGATGCGGTCTTCGCTCGCTCCGCCGAGCGAGGTGCTGTTCCACGTACCGAGAATGTAGGGCGAGGTGGTGCGGTCGATATTGCCCTGGGCGCCGTAGGATACCCGCAGGCGCAGGTTGTCGAGCCACCGGGCGTCGCGCAGGAACCGTTCGCGGTTGATGCTCCATGCGCCCGAGATGGACCACATCGGGTTGAACTTGTATTTGGGGTCCACGCCGAAGAGGTTCGTGCCGTCGTAGCGCATCGAACCGAAAACGGTGTAGCGGTTGTCGTAGGTGTACGACCCTGTGAAGAAGTACGACATGTAGCGGTTTTCGTAGAAGCTTTTCGTATACTGCCTGAAACTCTCGTCGTCCAGCAGGTCGCTGTCTTCGGGTACGTTGATCGGTTTGGTCGTCATCGTTTTGTGGTCGTATCCGAATCCCTTGGTGTGTACGGTCGTGTTGGTTACGCCGCGCATCTCCAGACCGGCCATCAGGTCTAGTTCATGCTTTCCGCCGAACGTGCCCGCATATTCGGCCTGCGCTTTCCAGTTGTACTGCGAGAGGTCGCCGTTCCAGTTCTGGATTACGCCGCCTTTCGGCAGGCGCACTACCTGATCCACCATTGATTTGAGCTGATACTTGCGGGTGAAGTAGGTGTTTTCCTGCGCCATTTTCTCGGTCGCGGAGTTGTCGACCTGCAGGCCGAACTGCGTGTAGAGTTTCAATCCCTTCACCGGACGGTAATCCAGGTCGAAAATCGTCTTGATCGAACGGGTCTTGAGCGTGTACTCCGTGCGGGCGCGTTCCTCCAGGAAGTTGAAGTCGAGCACGTCGGTGTTGCCCGTATTGACCGTCATGTCGGGGTCGTACGCGTAGCTGCCGTCGGGATTGTAGGCGTTGAGGTAGGGGTTCACCGTGCGGGTGTAGCGCGACGGGTTGGTGAACACGTCCGTGTCGGAGAGGTAGGAGTCGTTCTTGTTCTGCCCCACGAACACCGAGGCTCCGAAGCGCAGGTTCTGCAGCAGGTCGTAGTCGGTCTTCATCGTGAGGTTCAGACGCTCGAATCCCGTTCCGACGGTCGTTCCCTGCTCGTTGTAGTAGCCGCCCGAGAAGTAGTAGCCGGTCTTGCCGCTGCCGCCCGAAATGCTGACGCTGTACTGCTGGTTGAGCGCAGTCCGGTAGATTTCGCGGCCCCAGTCGGTGCCGTTGCGGCGCAGGGCGCCGATCGCGCTCTGCGTCTCGGGGGAGAGCGATGCGAGGCTTCCGCCGTTGACGAGCGCCGGGCGCTCCCCGGCCTTGTCCAGGATGCGGGCTACGCCGCCCATGCCCGGCAGGTAGTTGAGCCGGGCGTTCGCCGCCAGCCCCAGCTCCAGATCGACCTTCTGCGAGGCGTTCATCAGGTTGAGGCGCGAGAGGTCGGGACGGTCGGTCACGAACAGCGATGCCGAGACGTTGACGCGCATCGCTTGGTTGCGGAGGCCTTTCTTGGTGGTGATGATGATGACGCCGTTCGCCGCGCGGGCGCCGTAAATGGCCGTCGCGGCGGCGTCTTTCAGTACGGTGATGTCCTCGATGTCCCACGGGTTGAGTCCCGCGATCGACATGTTGTAGAGGTTGTCGACGCTCTCCTTCGACGACCAGTCCTTCGGAATGTCGTTGCCTTCGAGCGGCATGCCGTCGAGCACCCACAGCGGGTCGGTGTTGCCGTTCAGCGTCACGGTGCTTCGGATCTTGATCTTGCTGGCCGCGCCCGGTCCGCCCGTGGTGGGGGTCGACACGAGACCGGCGATCGAGCCGGAGAGCATTTCGTCGACGCTCGCCACGCCGTCCCGCGCGATGTCCGACATCTTGACAGAAGAGATCGACGAGGTCAGTTTGCGTTTCTCGATGCGCTGGTATCCGGTCACCACCACGGCGTCCACCTTGTTGTCCGACGCCGAGAGGTAGATCGTGAAATCGCTCTTGCCCGAAATATCGAGGGTCCGGGCTTCGTAGCCGAGGTAGCTGACCACGACTTTCCGGACGCTTGCGGGCAGTTTGAAGGCGAAGCGTCCCTGCTCGTAGGCGATTGTTCCCTGCGGATTGTAGTCTTTGGCCTGGGTCTCCTCGGGTGCGATGAAGACGGTTGCTCCCACGAGCGGAGCTCCGTCGGCGCGGTCGAGCACCTGGCCCGTGATCTGCCGGGTCTGCTGCGCCAGCGCCAGCAGGGGACAGACCAGAACGAATAGCGTAAGGAATTTTTTCATATTACAAATATAGATGTGTTTGAGTTGTTTTTCTGTTAAATCGAATCTGTTTTTCCGATATTGCTTCGAGATCGTAACCTCTTTAACAGCCCTTTCAGTTGCCGCAAAGCCGTCTTCCCGGGGTGGAAGACGGCTTTTGCAGCGTTTTGGTTTATAACATTCGCAAGGCTTCTTTCAGCCTCAATTCGAGATCGCGGTAATGGTTCCGGGTCGCCTGGTCGTCGCTTTGGAAGCGGCCCTGCACGACGGTCAGCAGCCTTCGCATTTCAGCCCGTTTGGCCGACGTGGTTTCGCTCACGCGCTGCATCATGTCGTAGTTGCGCGCCGTGCGCAAGCCGATCTCCTCGGGTCTCGGCAGCGGTTCGAGGTTCAGCTCGGGAGCGTCCTGCATCAGCGAGCAGGTGCATCCGCGCCCGTCGTGCGCGTGGTCGCGGAGCGTCGATCCCAGCTTGGTGGTCTTCACCATCGTCAGGTTCGACGAGACGATCAGCGCGTCGACGTAGTTCTTCTGGCTCATCCGTTCCCAGATCGAGAGCGAGCGGCCTCCGGGGCGGATGAAGACGGCGCGCGTGATGTCGTCCATCATCTGCTCGGGCGTGTAGGTCTTCGCCCCGCGCCCCTGCCGCGCCTCGACCTCGTACATGCGGACCAGCCGCTGGTCGGCCAGCAGTTCGTAGTAGGTCTTGTACTGGAGTTCGCGCGCGAAGTTGTAGGGGGCGTATTCCATCTGTCCCACGGGCGACGATCGCTGCGCATAGGCCTTGTCCCACGCCTTGGCGCCGAACAGCCATTCGGGGGTGGTGAACACCTCGTCGATGAGGTATTTGACGCTCTTGCGCTGGTAGTCGGCCGGAACCGGCACGTAACGGTCGATGTCGTGTCCCGCCACGACGTTGTTGAGGTAGAAACCGCCGACATTGGTCTTCACATGGTCGGCATAGGCCAGCCACTGGAAGACGATGGCCATCAGCAGCCGGCCGCCTTCGTATTGCAGTTTGCCCTCCTCCGAGGTCCAGTCCGTCACGTGGGGAATGATGCGCCGGAGGTTTTTCAGGCCGTATGTGCTGGCCAGCACGGCGTCGTTGCTCAAGTCTTCCGACTGTGACCGGGGGTCGATGCCTTCGCGCGACTGTTCGCCGTACCAGTATTCGGGATCGTTCTCGTGCTCGCGCAGCCAGGCGTTGAGCGTCGGCAGCTCCTCGTGCGGGTCCTGCACGTCGAGCCAGCGGTAGCCCCAGTTGATGGCGTGTTTGTCGTAGGTTCCGATCTTGGGCGTCAGTTGCGTGATGCCGTCCTCGGGCTGGGCCACGTAGTTGAAGCGGGCGTAGTCCATGATCGAACTGGCCGTCCCGTTCGTTGCGGTGTAGCTCTTCGAGCGGAGCGAATCCACCGGCACGGAGTACGAAGCCCCGAAATTGTGCTTCAGTCCGAGGCTGTGCCCCAGCTCGTGCGACGAGACGAAGCGCACGGCATTGCCCATCACCTCCGTCGGCAGCGTGTTGCCGCGCGCTGCGGGATCCACGGCGCCGGTCTGGAGGCGGATCCAGGCGTGGAGAATGCTCATCACGTTGTGCCACCAGATGATGTCGGCCTCGATGATCTCGCCGCTCCGGGGGTCGATCACCGAAGGGCCCATGGCGTTGGCCATCTCCGAGGCGGCGTAGGTCACCACCGAGTAGCGCACGTCGTCGATGTCGAACTCCCGGTCGTCGGGGGTGACCTCCCGTGCTACGATGGCGTTCTTGAAGCCTGCGGCCTCGAAGGCCTCCTGCCACTCGACGATGCCTTTCTTGATGTAGGGAACCCATACGGGCGGGGTCGCCGGGTCGATCCACAACTCGATCGGCTTCTGCGGTTCGACCAGTTCGCCTTTCTTGTAACGCTCCACGTCCTCGGGTTTCGGCTCCAGCCGCCAGCGGTTGATGAACGCGCGTTCCTCGGCCTTCTGCTGTTCGTCGTTGAAGTAGAGGTGCCCGATCTCGAAATAGCCCACGCGGTCGTCGGAGAACCGCGGTCGCATCGGCTCCCTGGCGAGCAGCACCAGGTTCGAGGTGATCTCCACGGTCAGGGGGATCGTCGTGCCCTCCTCGGTGTGCGAGGTCGAGAGGAGCGATTTGACGATGATGTTTTCGGGGAACGATTTGACGGATTCGATCTTCGAAAGGTCCTTCTTGGGCGAACCGGGCAGTCCGATGGAGCCGAAAACGTTGTTGAAACTCTTTTCGCTGCCGTCGAAGACCTTGTTGACCTTGATGACCACCGATGCCGAATCCTTGCCGTAGGCATCGATCGGGAATTGCTCGATCGCCGTTTCGCGGTAGTTGTCCCTTACGGAGCGGGTGATGCGGTCGCCTTCGGGCGAGGTGATGCGCGGGTCGTAGGTCATGACCCATACCTTTTTATAAAGGGTATCCTTGCGGAAACGCACGATCTTCTCGCCGTAGCCCATGCCTTTGTTGACGCCCGCGTCGTTCAGGGCGTAGGGGACGCCCGAAATCTTGTTGACGATCAGTATGTCGCGGCCCATCAGCGAGTCGGGAATCTCGAACAGGAAGTCGGTTCCCTTGCGGTGCACGTCGAACATGCCCTTGTCGGTCACGGCGCCTTTCAGCAGTTCTTCGTACCCTTTCTTCTCTTTTTTGGTCGTGTCGGCCTTCTCGGCCGCGGCTTCGGTTTTCTTCGACTTGCGGCCCGGCTTGCCCTTCGCTTCGGCCGTCGGGGCCGTCAGCAGGAGGAGCGTCGCCAGCGCAAGCATGCTCCCGATCAATCGTCTCTTGTTCATCGTTTATTATTGCAGTTATCGCGCGAATCGGTAAAATCCGCAGGATGCAATAATAAAATTTAAATTTTTACCGGAAAAACGATCGGGGGCGAATGCCCGGATCGGGGGAGTGAATGCCTCAATCAGGCGGATTACTTTTCGGGCGGCAGCAGCGGCAGACGGCACCGGAAGGTTCCGGCGCCGACCGAAATCGAGATGTTCTCTTCGGTGTAGAACCGATATACCGAGCGGATTCGTTCCAGTCCCATGCCGAGCGACTCCTTGTCGCCGTCGCTGCGCGGCGTGTAGTTGTTCTCGATCAGGAAGCTTTCGCCCTCGGTGCGGATGCGGATGTGCAGCGGGTTGCCGCCCGTGATGCTGTTGTGCTTCACGGCATTCTCGACCAGCGTCTGGAGGCTCATCGAGGGAATCCGCCAGTTGCGCAGCGCGGGGTCGATGGCCGAGGTGAGTTCGATGCGGTCGTCGAAGCGGATTTTCTGAAGCGTGTAGTACTGCCACGTGAAGTCGATCTCCTCGGCGAGCGTCGAGAGTATCTGCTTGCGGCGTTCCAGCACCCGGCGGTAGACGCGCGAGAGGGTTAGCGTGAACTCCCGGGCCTGATCGGGGTTGCAGCGGATCAGCGCGTAGAGCGAATTGAGCGAGTTGAACAGGAAGTGGGGGTCGATCTGCTCCAGCAGCTGTTGCAGGTGGAGCTGTGCCGACTCCCGTTCCGAATGGCGGCGCAGATCGTATTCGCGGCGCCAGCGGCGTTGTGCCAGGACGAGCAGCACGGCGAAGAACAGCATCGAGATCACGGCGGCGAAAACCGTGTAGAAGTGAAAATCGTCGATCTCCTGCTCGATGACCAGCCGCGGGATGCCGATGCCTGCCACCCAGCGGCGTCCGCCCAGCTGAATGGGGTAGTAGATGCGCTCCTCGTCGATGTTGAGATAGTCCGAGATCGCATGAACGGTGACGCTCTGTCCGGTGGCTGCGACCTTCCGGAATGCCGCCAGTCCCGTCGAGTCGCTCGCCGGACGGCCCAGTTTGAGGCTGTCGGGATGGTAGACGATCACCCCTTCGGGATCGAACAGCGTGGCGTATCCGCTGCTGGCCGGACTCTGCGTCATGCAGGTATAGATTTCGGGCAGCGGAAAATCAATGCCGCATATATGCCTGTGGCCCGTGCGGTCCGTCACCGGGCAGGCCATGCTCCAGACCTGAATCCGTCCCGAACCGGTCACATGGCTGCGCACCGAGTCGCCGTCCGTTGCGGCGATGAGCCGCTGCCGGAAATCTCCGGCTGCCTCCGTGGTGCGGGGCGTTTTTCCGCGCGGGTAGCTGCGGATCGTGCGGCCCCCGGCTTCAGCGAACCAGACGCACCCGGCTTTGGGGTCCATCCGCATCAGCGTCGCCGCGAGCACGTGCAGTTCGGCGTCCGTCGGCGCGGTGCGCTCGCGCATGAATTGCACCGAGGCGTCCAGCACCCCCTCCGAACGCTCGAACTCGACCTGTAACAGTCTGTAATGGTATTCGCTGATATGCCTGACGATACGGCCGCTCATCTGCACGGCCACGCCGTTGATCGTGCGTCCGGCGATCAGGATGCCCGCCACGAGCAGGATCAGCAGAACCGTTCCCGTTATCAGAAGCCGCCCTTTGGGGGTATGTCGCTGTCGTGCCATGCGGAACAAATGTAGTGATTTTTTCGCCCCTGCGAAGAAAAACCCCGCGGAAATCTTTCTGCGGGGCCTTGTCTGGTCAGTCGTCCTTGCGTATGTTCAGCCGCTCCCAGAGCCACTCCGGAATCAGCTTCCAGAAGAAGACCATGAGGGCGTAGCGGCGGTCGATGACCACACGACGGCGGGGATGCCGCAGTACGTGCATGATGCGTGCCGCGACCTTTTCCGTGCGCATCAGCATCGGGTAGCGGCCGTCGCCGGAGAGCAGCGGCGTGGCGACGAATCCCGGGCGGATGTCCGTAAAGCGGATGCCGCAGTTTTCCATGCGGGAAAGCTGTGCCAGCGCGTCGATGTAGGTGTTCTGCATCCGCTTGGTCGCCGAATAGGCCGGGGCCGATCCGAGACCTTTCGTGCCGGCGATCGAGCTGATGACGGCGATCCGTCCGCCGCCGTGGCTGCGGAAGTGGCCGAAAGCGGCCGTGACCATCCTGACGAACCCTTCGCCGTTGGTGCGCAGGGTGTTCAGTTCTATGTCGGGGCGCAGCGCGGTGTTGCGGCTGCCGATGCCCGAGGCGTGGAAATAGATCTCCATGCCGCCCAGCCGTTCGACGAGCCGGGCAAGACGTTCGGGAGCGTCGTCGCGGGTGATGTCGATGGTCTCGGTCTCGACCTGGCCGGGGGCTTCGGAGCGGAGGGCTTCGAGGGCCTCCTTGCGGCGTCCGGCGGCTCCGACCCGCCATCCTGCGCGGATGCAGAGCCGGGCGACTTCGAGTCCGATGCCCGATGTGGCGCCCACGATGACGATACGTTTCATGGCGGTTTGATTTTCAGGGTTTCACACACCGAATATACGAAAGGAATGCCGGAAAAGCAAATCTTCCCGGAAAAGAGAAAGAACCCCGGAGGGTTCTCTTTGTCTTATCGGTTTTTTCCGGGTTTCGGATTCTCCCCTTGGAGCGGGGTGAGCAGCGCTGTGCGCTGTTCCGCGGTCAGCCGGGCCGGGGCGATGCGCAGCAGGTAGTGGGTGAGGCTGTTTTCCTCGCCCGAGGTGTAGGCCTGCACGAGTTCCCATCCGCGGCACACCATGTAGTTGAGCGCCTCTATCCCCGAATTGAAGAGCAGTCTGTTGCCTGCGGCGTCTGTCAGGAAGTTGTATTTCAGGACTTCGGTCTTCTGCCCGAAATCGAACAGCACGCCGTTGTCGCGGTGCGTGGGCAGGTGGTGGGCCGTGATCTCGCAGTAGACATGGGGCGGCAGCGTCGGCAGGGTGTCGGCCTCGATGCTCTGCGCCGAACCGAGTCCGGCGTACGCCAGCGCTGCGAGCAGGAAAAGGACCCTTTTCATCGGACCGTCATTTTTCGTTCAACTCGTACTGTACGCACTCGATTCCCACGCGGCGCAACAGGTTCAGCCCCTCTTCCGAACGGTAATCCTCCGAGTAAACCACCCGCCTGATCCCCGCCTGAATGATCAGTTTCGAACATTCGATGCAGGGTGCGGCGGTGATGTAGAGCGTCGATCCGTCGCAGTTGTTGGCCGATTTGGCGACCTTGGTGATGGCGTTGGCCTCGGCGTGGAGCACATAGGGTTTGGTGTGGCCCTCGTCGTCCTCGCAGACGTTCTCGAAACCCGACGGCGTGCCGTTGTAGCCGTCCGAAATGATCATCTTGTCCTTGACGATCAGCGCCCCGACCTTGCGGCGTACGCAGTATGAATTTTCGGCCCAGATACTCGCCATGCGCAGGTAGCGCATGTCCAGCTGGCGTTGCTTCTCCTCCAGGTAACCCATAATTTTGAATTCTGGTTCTAAATTATGAATCGGAACTGTCAGGGTAAAGGCTTACAGGCCTTTACCGTGACAGTTCTTATACTTCTTGCCCGATCCGCAGGGACACGGATCGTTGCGTCCGGCCTTTTTCTCGGCGTGCAGGGGCATCGGCTTCTGCCGCTCCTCCTGTCCGGCCTGGGCCGCGGCCTGCATGCGCGAAGCCTGCAACTTGTTGACGTCGACCTTGGCGCGCTCCTGCTGCTGGCGCTGCACCGCTTCGGCGTTCTGGTCGCGCACGGGAATATAGGCCTTGTTCAGGATGGCCAGCACGTCGCGGTTGACCTTGATGATCATTTTCGAGAACAGTCCGAAGGACTCGAACTTGTAGATCAGCAGCGGGTCTTTCTGCTCGTAGGTGGCGTTCTGCACGCTCTGGCGCAGGTCGTCCATCTCGCGCAGGTGTTCGCGCCATGCGTCGTCGATGGTGGTGAACATCACCACTTTCGAGAATACCTTGTAAATCTCCGCGCCGTCCGAGCTCTGGCATTTCCGCAGGTTGACCGGCACGTTGTAGCCCAGGTGTCCGTCCGTCAGCGGGAAGTAGATGTTCGAATCCAGCTGGTCCTTGCGGTCCTCGTAGATGCGCTCCATGACCGGACGCACCGTGTCGGCCACGGCCTTCGCGCGGCGTGCGTAGGCCTCCTTGAGGGCCTTGACGATCGCCTCGACCAGTTCGCCGGGTTTCGCGTCCTTGTACGTCGCCTCGTCGATCTGCGGCTCCACGGCCACCTCGCGGATCAGCTCCATGCGGAAATCCTCGAATTCGATGCCGCGGTTCTCCTCCACGAAGTTGTCGGCGTAGTCGTACATGATGTTGTTCAGGTCGATCTCGATGCGCTCGCCGTAGAGTGCGTGGCGACGGCGGGTGTAGATCACCTCGCGCTGCGAGTTCATCACGTCGTCGTATTCCAGCAGTCGCTTGCGGATGCCGAAGTTGTTCTCCTCGACCTTCTTCTGGGCGCGCTCGATGGCCTTGGTCATCATGCCGGCCTGAATCACCGAACCGAACAGACGCATCAGGTCGTCTTCGAGCGATACGAAGAACTGCGACGATCCGGGGTCGCCCTGACGTCCGGCGCGTCCGCGCAGCTGGCGGTCGACGCGGCGGCTCTCGTGACGCTCCGTGCCGATGATCGCCAGACCTCCCGCGGCCTTCACCTCGGGCGTCAGCTTGATGTCGGTACCGCGGCCGGCCATGTTGGTCGCGATGGTCACCTGTCCCGAGCGTCCTGCCTCGGCCACGACCTGCGCCTCCAGCGCGTGCTGCTTGGCGTTCAGCACGTTGTGCCTGATGCCGCGCAGTTTGAGCATGCGGCTCAACAGCTCCGAGATCTCGACCGACGTGGTGCCGACCAGCACCGGACGTCCCGCCTCGACGAGTTTGACGATCTCCTCGATCACGGCGTTGTATTTCTCGCGCTTGGTTTTGTAGATCAGGTCCTGACGGTCGTCGCGGACCACCTTGCGGTTGGTCGGGATCACCACGACGTCCAGTTTGTAGATGCTCCAGAACTCCGACGCCTCCGTCTCGGCCGTACCGGTCATGCCGCCCAGCTTGTGGTACATGCGGAAGTAGTTCTGCAACGTGATGGTGGCGAAGGTCTGCGTCGCGGCCTCGACCTTCACGTGCTCCTTGGCCTCGATGGCCTGGTGGAGTCCGTCCGAGTAGCGGCGTCCTTCGAGGATACGGCCCGTCTGCTCGTCGACGATCTTCACCTTGTTGTCCATCACCACATACTCGATGTCCTTTTCGAACATGGCGAAGGCTTTCAGCAGCTGGATCACCGTGTGCACGCGCTCCGACTTGATCGAGTAGTCGTTGATCACCTCGTCGCGTTTCTGCGCCTTCTCCTCGGGCGTCAGGCTGCTTTTCTCCAGTTCTGCGACTTCGGCGCCGATGTCGGGCATCACGAAGAATCCGTCTTCGTTGAAGTATTTCGACAGCGCCTCGTGGCCCTTGTCCGTGAGTTCCACCGAGTTGAGTTTCTCGTCGATGACGAAGTAGAGGTCGTCGGTGATCTCGGGCATGCGGCGGTTGTTGTCCTGCATGTAGGTGTTCTCGGTCTTCTGCATCAGCGCCTTGACGCCCTGTTCCGAGAGGTATTTGATCAGCGGTTTGTACTTCGGCAGACCCTTGTGGGCGCGGTAGAGCTTCACGCCGCCCTCGTCGTTCTTGCCCTCCGAGATCAGCTGGCGCGCCTCGGCCAGCAGGGCCGTCACGAGGTTCTTTTGCAGGTTGTAGAGGCTTTCGATGGCCGGGCGGTACTGCTCGAACATCTGGTCGTCGCCCTTGGGCACGGGTCCCGAGATGATGAGCGGCGTCCGGGCGTCGTCGATCAGCACGGAGTCGACCTCGTCGACGATGGCGAAATGGTGCTTGCGCTGCACGAGGTCCTTGGGCGACGAAGCCATGTTGTCGCGCAGGTAGTCGAAGCCGTATTCGTTGTTGGTTCCGAACGTGATGTCGGCCATGTAAGCCTCGCGGCGGGCGTCGGAGTTGGGCTGCGTGTCGTCGATGCAGGCCACCGACAGTCCGTGGAACTGGTACATCGGGCCCATCCACTCGGAGTCGCGCTTGGCGAGGTAGTTGTTCACCGTCACCATGTGCACGCCCTTCTTGGCCAGCGCGTTGAGGAATACGGGGAGCGTCGCCACGAGGGTCTTGCCCTCGCCCGTCGCCATCTCGGCGATCTTGCCCTGGTGGAGCACCACGCCGCCGAACAGCTGCACGTCGTAGTGGATCATGTCCCATTTCGTGTCGTTGCCGCCGGCGAGCCAGTGTGTCGCGTAAACGGCCTTGTCGCCCTCGATGGTGACGAAATCCTTCGTCGCCGCCAGGTTGCGGTCGAAGTCGTTTGCCGTCACCACGACCGTCTCGTTCTGTGCGAAACGGCGCGCCGTGTCCTTCATAATGGCGAATGCCTCGGGAAGGATCTTGTCGAGCACCTCCTCGATTTTCTCGTCGATGCGCTTGGTCGTTTCGTCGATCTCCTTCGAAATTTTCTCCTTCTCTTCGAGCTGCGTTTCGGGCTTTTCGAGTATGGCTTTCAGCTCGACGATGCGGGCCTCGTCCGCGGCGATGAAGTCGGCGATCTGCTTTTTCAGCGCTTCGCTGTGCGCGCGCAGCTCGTCGTTGGTGAGTTTCTCGATCGAGGGGTAGACGGCCTTGATCTTTTCCAGATAAGGCTCGATCTGTTTGCGGTCCTTGTCGGCTTTCGAGCCGAAGAGGGCTTTGATTATACTTGCAACTATATCCATAATGCGTTTATTGTTTTCTCGGTTCGGGTTCTAAATCTTACAAAGATACTCATTTTTTGCGATTTGTCAATCTTCGGCGAGGCTTTTTGCGATCCGCCGTCCGACGGGACATTCCGCGCAGCGGCGTGCGGCGCAGTATTCGGTGGCCAGTTGCAGCAGGGCCTGCGATTCGAAGGCGTTGCGCGGACGCACGCCGGCGGCCTGCCATGCGCGCATGTAGCGGTTGTCTTCGGCCGGCAGACGTTCGAGGAGCGTCAGGGCGCTGTCGCGCAAACGTTCGCTGCCGGTGTAGCTTCCGTAGGCGAATTGCAGGACGGCGACGAGGTTGATTCCGATGATGTTGGCCTTGAACGCCCCGATGCGCTTGGGACTTTCGTCGCTCTCGGCGCCGGGGACGTGGTGCGTGCGCCAGTAGGAGGGCGCTTCGATGCAGAAAAGCCGCCGGACGTCCTCCTCCGTGCGGCAGGCCATGGCGCGTTCCATGATGAACTCGTCCTGCGCGAAGAACTCCGCGGCCTGCGCCAGCCGCAGCACGGGGTGGTTGGCCGGACGAATCTCCGTGAGCGCCCACTCCGAAGCGTCCGTCGCCTCGATCCCGTATTTGGCTGCGAGGTACTCGAAACTGCGCCGCAGATCGAGCGTGTAGGCGTCGCCGCGGTAGAGTTCCAGAAGCCCCGAGGCGCCGAGAAGCATCGCTTCGACGGCATGCGGGGCGAGCCGTTCGCGCAGCACGATTTTGTAGGGGACCTTCCGGGCCAGCCGCAGGAAGGCTTCCTGATTCTGACGGTCGCCCAGCGTGCGGAAATAGAGCAGGTAGAAAGTCTGGTTCCAGTTCCCGTCGGCTTCGCCGTGCAGGGTTTCGACCGTGCGCATTTTCCGTTGCAGGCGGTCGAAGATCAGCGCCGTGCAGATTTCGGTGCGTTGCAGTCCGTCGAGCGCGGCCAGATAACCGCCGCAGGCGTAAGTCCCGGCCCCGGCCCGCAGCCGTTCGATCGTCCGTGCCTCCGCCTCCGTCATATCAGAACAGGTTGAGTTCCAGCAGGGCCTCTTCGGACATCATGCTCTTGTCCCACACGGGGTCGAACGTGAGGATGACGTTCACCGATTTCACGCCCTTGACCTTGCCGACCTGTATGTTCACGTCCTCGACCAGCATGTCGGCCATCGGGCAGTTGGGGGCCGTGAGCGTCATGCGGATCGTCGCCACGCCGTCGGGCGTGTAGTCGATTTCGTAGATCAGCCCCAGGTCGTAGATGTTGACCGGGATTTCCGGGTCGTATATGTTCTTGAGGGTCGCGACGATGTCCTTTTCCACCTCAAGTATTTCGTCAGGTGACATACCCTAATTGTGAATTATGAATTGTGAATTATGAATTGCTTTTGGCCTGAAAAGCCAAAGCGTACAACCGCATCTGCTTGACCATCGCCGCCAGCCCGTTGGCCCGCGTGGGCGAGAGGTTGGCCGCAAGTCCGATGGCGTCGATGAAATAGAGTTCCGTATCGAGAATCTCCTGCGGCGTGCGCCCGTTCAGCACGCGGATCAATAACGCGATGATGCCCTTGGTTATTATGGCGTCGCTGTCGGCCGCGTAGTACACCCGGCCGTCCTCCAGTTTCGCATCCACCCACACCCGCGACTGGCAGCCCTCGATCAGGTACCGTTCGGTGCGGTGTTCTGGGGCGATGGCCGGGAGCGTCTCGCTCAGGCCGATCAGGTAGTCGTATTTGTCGAGCCAGTCGTCGAATACGGAAAACTCTTCGATGATCTCGTCTTGTATGCTATCCATGGTATAACGTTTTTTTATGGTCGTTTCTCTTCCGTGCGTCGTTTGCCGGTCTGATTCCATTCCGCCCCCCCCCTCCCTTGGGAGGGACCTGTCGCATGCGACCGGGTTTCGGTCGGAATTACGCCTCGTTCACTCTGCAATTTCCTCTAAAACTCCGCCCTCCGATGCCGCCGGTTCGCGAATGCCCGCCAGACGCGCCAGCGTCGGAGCCACGGCCGTCATGTCCACGCGGCGGTTGACCCGCTGCATGCCTGCGCCCTTGCCGTAGAAGACCAGCGGCACTTCGGTGTCGTAGCCGTACATCGACCCCGACATCGACCAGCAGCGTTCCTGCTCCTCGATCCAGCCGGGCATCAGGTTCAGAATCACGTCGCCCGAACGGCGGGGATAGAAACTGTTCTGCATCCGGCGTGCATAGCCGCTGCCGAAATAGCTCGTGCGCATGGCCGTGGCGGCCAGCGCGTGGGAGATGCCGCTGAACTGCATGGCGAAGATGGCCACCTCGTTCTGTACCTCGGCGAGGTTCAATCCCCGCTCGTAGATCAGGTTGTGGTTGAGCCACAAACACTTGTCGCTGTAATCCACCACCCAGTCGCCTACGCCGTAGCGGACGTTCAGGAATCCGTTGACGATCACTTCGAACTGCCGCGGGTTGAAGCGGTCGGCCTCCTCGGCCCCGGCGTCGAACGCAGGGCTGGTTCCGTGGTCGGAGGTGAGCACCACCGTCACGCTGCCGTCCTTGACCTGTGCGAATACGAAGGTCAGGAAGTCGGCCAGGTCGCGGTCCAGGCGGTAGTACATGTCCTCGACCTCGATTGATTCGGGCCCGTAGGCCTCGCTGATGCGGCGCGGCGAGTCGAGGCAGACGTTCAGCAGGTCGGGGATCTTGTCCTCCCCGAGGCGGTATTGCGCGATGGCCTGTTTGGCCAGCCCCAGTACGGCCGTGTTGCCCGCCGGGGTGTAGAGCATGCGTTCGAAATCGCTCCGCAGTTTCAGACGCCCCGAGCCGCTTTGGTCTTTGTCTTTCTTGCTCTTTCCGCTCAGCGCGATGTCGTAGTTGCGGGTGTTGAGGTAGCGGCCGCGTTCGAGGAGCGTGCGCCACTCGCCCGAGATGTACGAAAGGTTGTAGCGTTCGCGGTTGCTGCGGGCGATCCATTCGGGCACTTCGGCGGCGTAGTAGGGCGAGGTCACCCAGTCGCAGCGCGCCGAGTCGAGCCAGAACACCTCTCCGCCGTGCCCGGCCGTCACCACGGCCGAAACGGCCTCGGGGGCGATCGTGACGGCGCGGCTGCCCGGGGCGTGCCGCAACAGCGTCTCCGCGAGCGTCGGGGCGATCAGGTGGTAGGCGCCGGGACCTTTGCGGCCTGCGGTCAGTTCGACGGTCCGGTTGGTGGTGTAATCCACCCAGCGCGAGCCGATCACGCCGTGGGTCGAGGGCATGGCTCCCGTGGTGAGCGTGGCCAGCGAGACGGGCGTAGTGGTCTGCAAATAGTCGTAGCGGCTGTCGGCATAGACCGTGCCGCCCTCCGTGAGGCGGCGGAAACCGCCTTCGCCGAAGTTTTCGGCGTAGCGGTCGAGGTCTTCGCCGCGCATCGAGCCGACGACGATCTGGACGATCAGCCGGGGCTGTGCCGCGGCGCTCTGAAGCGTCCCGAAAGCGGCTATGGCATATAGAAAGAATTTTTTTGTCATCTGTGTCGTGAGTTGGCCGCAAATTTACGAATTTATTTCGAGACATCGGCGGAAATAGGCCGTTTCCGACTGAAAATCCATCTCCGGAAGTGCGGCGATCCGTTCCAGCTGACGGCGGCAGAAGGCGCGGTGCGCCTTGCCCTGCGGGTTGCGGGGGCGGTGGGCGGCCGCTGCGACGATGGCTTCGGCCTCCGGAAGCAGGCGCAGGGCTTCGTCCGTCAGGACCGCCGGGGCGAATTTCTCCCAGACGTAGGCCACGGCCTGCGGCGCGGGGTGCACCAGGTCGTCGGCGTAGAAGCGGTAGTCGCGCAGGTCGTCGGTAAGTATTTCGAACGCAGGGAAATACGCCGAGCACTTGAACCTTTCCGTCAGCTGCTCGGCGGCCAGCCGCAGCGTCGCCTTGCTCACGGCGTTGCCCGCCAGGGTGTCGCCTGTATGCCGTACCGGGCTGACCGTCAGGATGATCTGCTTTCCGGCGAGCGGCCCTTCGATCAGCTCCGCGAACGTCTCGACGATCTCCTCCACCGAAAGCCGTCTTTTGGAAAATTCCGCGGCGGGCCGGCGGTGGCAGTTGGCGACCGCTTCGCCCTGACGCTCGTAGACCCATGCCGTGCCGAAGGTGAGGACGATGCGGTCGGCCGTGCGGAGTGCGTCGGCCCCGGCCTGCCGCGCGGCGTTCATTTTTTGCAGGGCTTCGTCGGCCGTCGGGGCCGAGAAGTCGCCGTGGAACCCGAAATGGTGCCACACCTCGCCGTCGAACCCCAGCTCCCCGCGCGTCACGGGCGCCGGGTCGGCATAACAGCGGATCGCCGCGGCGATGGAGAGCGGATTGAACAAGATGCCCGAGGGGTTTTCCGCCACCCGGAATTTGGCGCCGGCGAGTTTTCGGGCGATGTGCGCGGCGAAGCACGACCCGAGCGCGAGCACCCGGTTTTCGTAGCCGATTTTCACCCCGAGGGATGTAATTTCGATTTCGGTGCGGAATTTCATGGCGTACAAATGTACAAAATTTCTTACCTTTGTTCTATGATTCTGAAAGCAAACTGCAAAATAAATCTGGGTCTCGACATCCTGCGCCGTCGTGCGGACGGGTTTCACGATCTGGAAACCGTCATGTTCCCCGTTGCGGGCCTTTATGACGAGGTGGAGGTGGTGCGCACCGCTGCGCCCGGCGCGGAGTTCCGCGCCGAAGGGCTGGCCGTGGACTGCCCTCCCGAAGAAAACATCTGTCTCAAGGCGTTCCGGCTGATGCAGCGGCATTACGGCGTGGACGGGGTGGCTATCCGCCTCGGCAAGCGCGTGCCTTTCGGCGCGGGGCTGGGCGGGGGATCGTCAGACGGCACGGCGGTGTTGCTGGCTGTCAACGAGCTGTTTGCACTGGGGCTGTCCGAAGCGGAGCTGATCGCCCGGGCCGCAGAGCTGGGCAGCGACACGGCGTTTTTCGTGCGCAACACGCCGCAGTTATGTAAAGGAAGAGGTGAGGTGATGGAGCCTTTCGCGTTGAATCTGAAAGGAATGACGCTCGTCATCGTCAAGCCCGGCGAGGGGGTTTCGACCCGCGAGGCTTATGCCGGGGTGCGGCCGCGGATTCCGGAGGTGCCGCTCGCGGAGCGTCTCGGGAGGCCTGTGGCCGAGTGGCAGGGGCTGGTGACCAACGATTTCGAAGAGCATATCTTCGCCGCGCATCCGGCCATCCGTGCCGCCAAAGAGCGCCTGCTGGCCGAAGGGGCCGTTTACGCCTCGATGTCGGGCAGCGGCTCGGCGGTTTTCGGACTCTTCGCGGGGCATGAAAAAAGCGAAAGGCTGTGCAGCCTTTCGCCTTTCGTATTCGGTCTGTAAACCGCTGCGCCGGGGCTTTCGGCGGCGGTTTCCTGCTATTTTGCCGGAAGCGAATCCGTGGGCTGCCGCGCCGTTTCGGTCCCGTTAGTTGCGTCCCCGTCCGCTTCAGCCTTATCAGTTTCGGTTCCGTCCGCTTTGGTCCCGTCGGTTTCGCGCCCCTCGTTGAGGGTGTCGGCGATGCCGTCGGCAACGTGCTGCAAGGGGCCTGCTTCCGCCGTTTCCGGCTCTCCGGAGCGGGCGACTCTATTTGCAGCCCGCCACGGGCATCTTGGCGATGCGCGCGATATGGCGTCCGCCTTCGAACTCGGCGGCGAAATAGGCGTCGAGCATCTTGACGGCTTCGTCGTTGGTGATGAAACGCGCCGGGAAGACGATGATGTTCGCGTCGTTGTGGCGGCGGATCAGCGACGCGATCTCGGTGTCCCAGCAGAGACCCGCGCGGATGCCCTGATGTTTGTTGAGCGTCATGGTCATCCCTTCGCCCGAACCGCAGAGCGCGACGCCGCGTTCCAGTTCGCCGTTTTCGATCGCTTCGGCCAGCGGGTGGGCGAAGTCGGCGTAGTCGACGCTCTCGGGCGAGTGTGCGCCGAAATCGAGCACCTCATAGCCCATGGCGTTGAGGTAACCCACCAGGAATTCTTTCATTTCATAGCCGGCGTGGTCGCTGGCGATACCTATTTTCTTCATCGTATTTCGGTTTATTCGTGTTCGGCATTACAAAGATACAAAAAAACGGGCGGTTGTCAAACCGGATTGCATGCTGCCCGGCACGGTAAGACATTCCGACTCCGAAAAGGAGCGTTGCGGTCCCGGCACCAAAGATAAATAAAAATCGTGTCGCACGGCATTTCCCGGTCCCGAATTTGTGTTATTTTTGCACCGTGAAGATTTTTCTCGCCATACTGGGCTGCGCGGCGTTCGTGCTGGGCGTCGTCGGCATCTTCGTGCCGCTGCTGCCCACGACGCCGTTCCTGCTGCTGGCCGCGGCCCTCTGGGTTCGCTCCTCGCCGCGGCTCTACGAGTGGCTTCTGGCGCACCGCTGTTTCGGCGGGTATATCCGCAACTTCCGCGAAAACCGCGCCATACCGCTGCGCGCCAAGGTCGTTTCCATAGCCCTGATGTGGGGCACGATGCTCTACTGCATCTTCGGACTGCTCGACGGGAGGTGGTGGGCGCAGGTCGGCCTGCTGGCCGTGGCCGTCGGCGTCACATGGCACATCCTTTCGTTCGCAACGCTCCGCAAGTGATTTCCCGGCTTAAAAAGCCGGTTTTAGAGGGCGGAGGCGGGACGGTTCGTTTCCGGTCCGGGTCTGCGCAGTCCCCGGTTCATTTATCCGGTATTCCTTCGGAAACCTTTTCCTCGCTCGAAATCAGCTTCGTCAGGCGGTATTTCACCTCGTAGTCGCCCTTCGCGTCGTCGTATTCGGCGACGGGACGGATGAGGAGCCGGGCCTCGAAGCCCGGTTCGAAATCGAAGCCCTCGATCTCCCACGGGAACGGCTCCCACTGCGGGTCGGTGTAGCGCATGTCCTTGATCCAATAACCGCTCGTTGCCGGACTGTCGGCGCGCCGGGAGGCGATGGTGACCTCGAACTCCGGACTGAATTGCAGCGGGTCGATGGCCGGCTGCATCCGGGTGCGCGAAATCAGCCGTTCCATCGTGTAGCGGCGTTCGGGGCCGTCGGCCGGAGGATTGGGGATGGGGTCGATGCGGACCAGCATTTCGGTCTGGTACCCCTTTTCGAAGGTGAAATTCGCGATGGAGCCTGAAAACGTGCGCCATTCGGCGTCAGGGGCGGTTTTGACGATGTAGGCGGGGACGTGGCCGAAGCCCATGAAAATGCCGGCGACGCCCTTTTCGGAAGCCACGGTCCAGGTTTCGACGCGCGATTCGTCGTCGTCGCAACTGCCGAGCACGAGCGGCAGCAGGAGCAGCAGGAAGCGAAGTTTTTTCATAGGAGCAGATGTTTCCCGTAAAACGGAGCCAACACCCTGATACTGCACGGTCTGGCACAAAAAAACGGACCGGAGTCCGTTTTTTCGTATAGTCGGGTCGCGTTCGCTCGATAAGAAGCGGACGGGTTATTTCGCCGCGCGTTTGCGGTCGTTCTCGTCGAGCAGGATTTTGCGCAGGCGCATCGAGTGCGGCGTGACCTCGACATACTCGTCGCCCTGGATGTATTCGAGCGCCTCTTCGAGCGTGAAGACCTTCGGAGGCGCGATCGACGTCTTGTCGTCCGATCCCGAAGCGCGCATGTTCGTGAGCTGCTTGGCCTTGGTGACGTTGACCGTGATGTCGTTCTGGCGCGTGTGCTCGCCGATGACCTGTCCGGCGTAGACCTGCTCCATCGGGCTGATGAAGAAGCGGCCGCGGTCCTGCAACTTGTCGATCGAATAGGCGTAGGCCGTGCCGGTCTCGCCCGAGATGATCGAACCGTTGGTGCGCATCTCGATCTCGCCGACCCACGGTTCGAACCCTTTCAGGCGGTGTGTCATAATGGCTTCGCCGGCCGTGGCGGTCAACATGTTCGACCGCAGGCCGATGATGCCGCGCGAGGGAATGTCGAATTCCAGGCGCGTGCGTTCGCCGTCGGAGGCCATGTTCGTCAGCGTGCCCTTGCGGCGCGTCGTGAGGTCGATCACCGTGCCCGAGTACTCCTCCGGGCAGTCGACGGTCATCTCCTCGATCGGCTCGCACTTCTTGCCGTCGATCTCCTTGACGATGACGTGGGGCTGGCCCACCTGTAACTCGTAGCCCTCGCGGCGCATGGTCTCGATCAGCACCGAGAGGTGCAGCACGCCGCGCCCGAAGACGTTGAACGAGTCGGCCGAAGGGCCGGGCGTCACGCGCAGGGCGAGGTTCTTCTCCAGCTCGCGGTCGAGCCGCTCCTTGATGTGGCGCGAGGTGACGTATTTGCCGTCCTTGCCGAAGAAGGGCGAGTTGTTGATCGTGAAGAGCATCGACATCGTGGGTTCGTCGATGGCGATGGGGGGCAGCGGTTCGGGATTCTCGTAGTCGCAGACCGTGTCGCCGATTTCGAAGCCGTCGATGCCCATGATGGCGCAGATCTCGCCGCAGGGAACCTCCTCGACCTTCTTCTTGCCGAGGCCCTCGAAAACCATCAGCTCCTTGATCCGGGTTTTCTGCATCGTCACGCCGTCGCGCTTGGCGAGGGTCACCATCTGGCCCGCCTTGAGCGAGCCGCGCGTGACCTTGCCCACGGCGATACGGCCCGTGTAGGCCGAATATTCGAGCGACGTGATGAGCATCTGGGGCGTGCCCCCGACGATTTTCGGCTCGGGGATCTCGTCGATGATGGCGTCGAGCAGCGGAACGATCGAGTCGGTCGGCTCGTTCCATTTGTGCGACATCCAGCCCTGCTTGGCCGAGCCGTAGATGGTCTTGTAGTCGAGCTGCTCCTCGGTGGCGTCGAGCGAGAACATCAGGTCGAAAACCTGCTCGTTGACCACCTCGGGACGGCAGTTGGGCTTGTCGACCTTGTTGATGACCACGATGGGCTTCTTGCCCAGCGCAAGGGCCTTCTGAAGCACGAAACGCGTCTGCGGCATCGTGCCCTCGAAGGCGTCGACCAGCAGCAGCACGCCGTCGCACATGTTCAGCACGCGCTCGACCTCGCCGCCGAAGTCGGCGTGGCCCGGGGTGTCGATGATGTTGATTTTGTAGTCCTTGTAGATGACCGAAACGTTTTTCGAGAGGATCGTGATGCCGCGTTCGCGTTCCAGGTCGTTGTTGTCCAGTATGAGTTCGCCGGCCGGCTTGGCGTTGTCGCGGAGGATGTGCCCCGCCAGAATCATTTTGTCGACGAGCGTCGTCTTGCCGTGGTCGACGTGGGCAATAATCGCAATATTGCGCAGTTTTTGCATAAAAGTATATTTTGTGCTGCAAAGGTAACAAATTCTCGGGAAATTATACTAAATTTGCTTGTTTCTCAAAATTCTTAAAAAAGTTAAATAATGAAACCTGCCTTCAACGTTCGCCAGCAGAGCGAAATTTTCATAGGCCCGCTGGCCGACATCCTCTCCGGGGTGCTCCCCGAAGGGCGCGTGGTGGTGGTCTCCGACTCCACGATCGACCGGCTGTACCATTCGGTGCTGGCGCAGTACGACACCGTGCTGATCGGCCTGGGCGAGAGCGTCAAGACGATGCAGACCGTCGAGATGATCTACCGCCGTTTCATCGAGCTGGGCGTGGACCGTTCGACCTTCGTGCTGGCGGTCGGGGGCGGCATCGTCACCGACGTGGCGGGATTCGCCGCATCGACCTACATGCGCGGCGTGAAATTCGGATTCGTCTCGACGACGCTGCTGGGGCAGGTCGACGCTTCGGTGGGCGGCAAGAACGGCGTGAACGTCGACGGCTACAAGAACATGGCCGGGACCTTCACGCAGCCGCAGTTCGTCATCTGCGACCCCGCGCTGCTGCGCACGCTGCCCGAGCGGGAGTTCCGGGCCGGGCTGGCCGAGGTGGTCAAGGCGGCGATCATCGCCGACGCCGATCTGTTCGGGCGTATCGAGCGGACGACCTTCGAGGCGCTGCGCACGGATACCGATCTGTTGTCGGACGCCGTTTCGGCGGCGATCCGCGTCAAGGCCGACATCGTCGAGCGCGACGAACGCGAGTCGGGCGACCGCCGCAAGCTGAACCTCGGGCACACGCTGGCGCATGCCATCGAGAAGGCCTCCAACCGCATGAACCACGGCGAGGCCGTGGCGGTGGGAACGGCGCTGATCGCCGGGGCGGCGGTGAAGCTGGGTGCGCTGACGCAGGCCGACTGCGACCGGATCGTGAATGTGCTGACGGCGCTGGGCTTCGACCTGACGCCGCCCGTGGAGGTGAAACGCCTGCTGAAAGAGGTCGGCAAGGACAAGAAAAACGAAGACGGCATGCTGCGGATCGTCCTGCCGGTCGGGATCGGCGACTGCGAGGTGCGGCCGATGACGATGGATGCCTTCGCGGCGTTGTTTTAGAGTTGGTTCCGGCGCTTTCGGTACAGAGAGGGTCGGGTGTGCGGTAGATACAAAAAAAATCCGGTCGAATCATTCGACCGGATTTTGCTTATTCCTGATAGCGTTTCCGCAGACTCTCGGCATAGGTGTCCCAGTCTGCGATCGGTTGTTTGGCGACGCCCGATTCGACGGCGGCCTTCGCAACGGCGGGGGCGACGGTGCACAGCAGGCGCGGATCGAGCGGCTTGGGGATCAGGTAGGTGCGCCCGAATTCGAGCTTCTCGACCCCGTAGGCGCGCAGGACCATGGTCGGAACCGGCTGGCGGGTCAGTTCGGCCAGCGCATGCGCCGCGGCGAGTTTCATCTCCTCGTTGATCTTCGTGGCCCGCACGTCGAGCGCACCCCGGAAGATGTAGGGGAACCCCAACACGTTGTTGACCTGGTTCGGGTAATCCGAACGGCCCGTGGCGAAGATGATGTCGGGGCGCGAGAGCATCGCGGTATCGTAGGCGATTTCGGGATCGGGATTGGCGAGGGCCATGACGATCGGGTTGCCGGACATCGTGCGCAGCATCTCGGGCGTCAGCGTGTCGGCCTTCGAGACGCCCAGGAACACGTCGGCGTCGTGCAGCGCCTCGGCCAGCGTCGTGATGCGCCGCGTGGTGGCGAATTCGCGCTTCATCGGGTTGATGTCCTCGCGGTAGACCGTGACCGCTCCATGACTGTCGCAAAGCACCATGTTCTCGCGGCGGATGCCGAGCTCCACGAACAGGCGCGCGCAGGCGATGGCGGCGGCTCCGGCGCCGTTGACCACAACGCGCATTTTGTCCAGCTCCTTGCCGGCGATCTTCGCGCCGTTCAGAAGCGCCGCCGAGGAGATGATCGCCGTGCCGTGCTGGTCGTCGTGCATCAGGGGAATGTCCAGCTCCTCGCGCAGGCGGGTCTCGATCTCGAAACACTCCGGGGCCTTGATGTCCTCGAGGTTGATGCCTCCGAAGGTGGGAGCGATGGCTTTCACCGTGCGGATGAACTCCTCGGGATCGGTCGTGTCGACCTCGATGTCGAAGGCGTCGATGCCTGCATAGGTCTTGAAGAGCATGCTTTTGCCCTCCATGACGGGCTTGGCCGCCAGGGGACCGATGTTGCCCAGTCCGAGGACGGCCGTGCCGTTCGAGATCACGGCCACGAGGTTGCCCTTGCCCGTGTATTTGTAAACGTCGTCCGGCTCTTCGGCGATGGCCAGCGACGGAGCCGCCACGCCGGGCGAGTAGGCCAGCGACAGATCGTACTGCGTATGATAGGGTTTGGTCGGGACGATCCCGATCTTACCGGGGTGGCCTTCGCTGTGGTAGCGCAGCGCCGCGTCGTCGAGTTGCGTTTTTGTGTTCATCTCTCTCATTTTCCGTTAGTAACCTGTTAACCTCTAACGGCAAATATAACACAAAAACTGCTCCGATCTTAACAAATTTTAGAATTTTCGGAAATTTTTTTAGAAATAAAACCGCCGGCCGCTGTTGACGCCCGTCCGGGTGCGGGTGGAGCTTTGGATGCCCGGGAGTCGGCGTAGAAGGTGTAACTGACGCCGACGCTGACGCGGTAGGAGATGCGGTATTCGCAGCCGATGCCGAAATGCACGCCGAAATTGCGGATGGAGCGTTTGTCATAGTGACGGCCGAGGTGTTCCGGGCGTGTCGGCAACTCCCCGCGGTCAGAAGAGCGAAGCCTCTCCGTCGCGCGGGTGGGTGAATCCGAGGTGCTGGTAGGCCAGCGGCGTCGCCTCGCGGCCGCGGGGCGTGCGTTGGAGGAAGCCCTCCTTGATCAGGAACGGCTCGTAGACCTCCTCGATCGTCCCGGCCTCTTCGCCCACGGCCGTGGCCACGGTGTTCAGACCCACGGGACCGCCGTTGAATTTCTCGATGATCGTTCCGAGAATCTTGTTGTCCATCTGGTCCAGTCCGCGCGAGTCGATGTTCAGCGCCGCGAGGGCGATGCGCGTGATTTCCAGGTCGATGTGCCCTTCGCCCTTGACCATTGCGAAATCGCGCACGCGGCGCAGCAGGGCGTTGGCGATACGCGGCGTGCCGCGCGAACGCAGGGCCACTTCGTGGGCCGCGTCGTCGTCGATCGAGACGTCGAGGATGCGCGCCGAGCGTCGCACGATGCCCGCAAGCACCGGGGCGTCGTAGTATTCGAGGTGGCACTGGATGCCGAAACGCGCCCTGAGGGGCGAAGTCAGCAGGCCGCTGCGCGTTGTGGCGCCGATGAGCGTGAAGGGCGCCAGCTCGATCTGGATCGAGCGGGCCGAGGGGCCTTTGTCCAGCACGATGTCGATTTTATAGTCCTCCATCGCCGAGTAGAGATACTCCTCGACGATCGGGCTGAGGCGGTGGATCTCGTCGATGAAAAGCACGTCGCCCGGATTGAGGTTGGTCAGCAGGCCCGCCAGGTCGCCCGGCTTGTCGAGCACCGGCCCCGACGTGACGCGCAGCTGCGCCCCCATTTCGTTGGCGATGATGTTCGCGAGGGTCGTCTTGCCCAGTCCCGGGGGGCCGTGCAGCAGGACGTGGTCGAGCGAGTCGCCGCGCATGAGCGCCGCCTTGATGAAGATATGGAGGTTTTCGACGATCTTGTCCTGCCCGGAGAAGGTTTCCAGCTCCTGCGGGCGGATTTTGTTCTCGAATTCGAGATCGCTCTCCGTGTTGCGTACGATTGACATGATGCAAAGATAGCGATTTTCGGCAAATCTGCGCCCTCGGGGCGAAAAAACAATGCGCCGGGAGGCGGGCCGGAGGCCGGTTCGGGGCGCACGGCCGGTGTGGGAACGCACGGCTGGTGTTGGAGCGCGATCCGGGGCATGGCCCGGGAAGGGCCGGCTCGCTTCGCCCGGGGGAGGCCTGCCCGCAACGCAGTTGCGGGCGGACCCCCGGGAGCTGCCGCCTGAAAACGGAGTCGAGGTTCCGGAGAACGAATCTTCCGACCACACGCGCCTCTGCGGGGCGCTGCGGCAGGACGCAAAAAATCCGGTCCGCAGAGTGGCGGACCGGAGCAGCTGCCGTGAGGGAGTGGCTACTTCTTCTGCGGCAGGTCGAGTTTGATCTCCTGGGGACCGTTTTTGTTGGTCTCGATATGCAGGACGACGCCCTTCTTGCCTTCGAGCCGTTCGGCGAGCGGCGTGAGGTTGAACGAAACGTAATAGCCGTCGGTATAGCCCTGCGTGTCGCCGCCGGGGTTGTGGCGCAACTCCAGTTGCAGGTAATCCGTTTCGGCCGCTTCGGACTGTTCGGCGCCTCCGTCACCCTTTTCGCCTTCGTCTTTCACCTCGTTGACGATCACCGTGAACGTGTGTTTCGAATTGTCCGATACGGGGTAGAGCGCATAGAAGGTCAGCCACTCTTTCGTGAGGTTGAACGTATTGCCCTGGAAGCCCGTTTTGGCGCTGCCCAGCTCTTCGAGCCGAGCCGCGTCGGTCACGATCTCCGAAGTGCCGGTGTAGATGTTTTCCACGAAATAGAGGTCGATGTTGTAATCGTAATCGGCAATGCCGTTCTGCAATGTGAACCAGATGATGACCCGCTGCGTTTTGTCGGGATCGGGCTTGTAGCCCGGGACGCGGGACTTGTTGCCGGGGTAGAGCGTCTCCCCGTTGTCGCGCTGGAAATAGTAGTCTCCGCCGTCGAGCGTGCGGACGGTGGTGATGAGCGTACGGAGCGGTTAGCCGCCGTCGTCGTCGTTGCAGGAGGTAAAAGCAGTGACAGCTATAGCTGCGATGAGGAATAAACCGAATTTTTTCATAATATCCATATTTTATGTTACCTTTCGCTCTTAAAACGTCCGGCAGGGCCGAATACTGCATGCGAAATAAATTTTTTTCACCCATGCAGTCTTTTGCCTTCTGCGGCATTTATAGAGTGTATTGAGTAATGCAAATGGAGGAACAGATACTGGCCGAAGGGTGCAGGAAGGGGGACGATATGGCCCGCAAGGAGCTGTACGACCGCTATGCAGGCCGTCTGTTGTCGATTTGCATGCGTTACGCCGGAGACCGCACGACGGCCGAAGACCTGCTCCACGACGCTTTCCTGAAGATCTACGGGGCGTTCGACCGTTTCACCTACCGGGGAACCGGCTCGCTGCGCGCCTGGATCGAGCGGATCACGGTCAACGTGGCGCTGGAGTGGATACGCAGCCGCAGCAAGCTGGGAAGCGTGACGCTCGACGAGGGGAAGGCCGCGGCGGAGGTGGCGGAACCGGACGTGGCGGAGATGGCCCGCGTTCCGCGCGAGGTGCTGATGCGGTTCATCGGCGAGCTGCCCGAGGGTTACCGGGCGGTGTTCAACCTCTACTGCATCGAGGAGTATTCCCACCGCGACATCGCCCGGATGCTGGGAATCAACGAGAAAAGCTCCTCTTCGCAGTTGTTTCGCGCCCAGGCCATGCTGGCCCGCAGGATCAGGGCTTATTTGGAGACGCATTGAAATCGAGAGGATGCAGCTCCGGAATATCAGAAAAAGGTGGATCATCCGGCGCTGCCGGACTCACATAGAACTATGAAACAAGACAAGGATTGGATCAAAGCCATGCGGAACGCGCTTCGCGACGCCGAACTCCCGCCTCCGGCGGGGGGATGGGAGCGTTTGCAGCGCGAGTTGGGCGGTGCGGCTCCGGGGCCGGAGGTTTCCGGGACAAAACCCCGCGGGTCCGTATGGCGGATCTACCGGCCGCGGATTGCCGCCGCAGCCGCTGCCGTGCTGATCTTGGCCGTTGCGGGTGAATTCCTGCTCCGGCCGGACAAGGCGTTGGAAAATGATGGGACTGTTATCGCATCGGTGGCGGAAGACGGAGCAACCGCGGTTGCCATACCGCAGCCCGCGGAGCCGGAAACCGTACGGGACGCCCTTGCAAAGGCGGTGGGGCTGCCCCGGGAGCAGGTTGCTGGGGAGGCATCCTCCGCGGGGCGGCGGTCGCTCCTCGCTGCGGCCGCAGGGCAGCCTGCGCAGACGGCGGCTCTGAAAAATCTCCGGACGGACGGTGAGCCTGCGGTCCGGCCCGGAGAGGTCGCGGCGGAAGTTTCCGGAGAGGCGGCGAAGGCGTCGTCCGGTGAAGTCGCGAAGACGGCCTCCGGAGATACTGCGGAGGCGGAGGCTTCCGGCGAAAGGGCTTCGAAGCAGGCTTCCGGGCGGCCCGCAACGCGGTCGGCGGCCGGCGCGGCCGGTCGCGCCGGGTTCTCCGACGAGCCGTTCGTAGCCTACACCAAACCGCATAAAAAGGCGTCGTTCTCCCTGTTTGCCGGCGGCGGCGTGGCGGGCGGAAACAGCGAAGGTCTGGCTCCCCGGATGCTCAACACCTCGGTGACGAACGATGCTTCGTCGGTGATCGGCAACGGCAACAGCCTGGCGCCCCTGCGCAGCAGCGGATACGGCGAGAGTTCGTTCCGCCACCACCAGCCGTTGAGCTTCGGCATCGCCGTGCGCAAGGAGTTCGCCCACGGACTGTCGCTGGAAAGCGGCGTGAACTACACCCTGCTGCGTTCGGACGTGAGGATGCAGTACACCTCGGACGACGTGGCGCAAAAACTCCATTTCATAGGGGTTCCCCTCCGCTTCAACTGGCAGTTCCTCGAGCGCGGCCGCTTCTCGTTATATATGGGTGCGGGCGGCATGGTCGAGAAATGCGTTTCGGCCCGGCTCGGCTCCGAGACCGTCGACGAACCGGGCGTGCAGTGGTCGGCGCTTGCAGCCGTGGGGGCGCAATACCGTGTAGGCGGTATGGTGGGGCTTTATTTCGAGCCTGAAGGATCGTATTACTTCACCGAAACCGGATTGCGTACGTCGCGTACGGATTCACCTCTGACGCTGACCTTGAGACTGGGCGTGCGCCTCTCTTTTTGAAGTCTGATTTTATAAATCGCACATTTATTGTATAAGAGGAGTTCGCACCGGGAGTGCGGATTCCTTTTATCGTATTACGGGCAGGCGTGTCTAAAAGTGGCATTCGGGCGATTAAATATGCTATTTTTTGTTGTATGATCGAAATTTGTTACTATTTTTGTTGAATAAATTAAGTGACGCCCGACTTTGCATTCGCCCAGATACGATAAAAAAAAGCACAAGTGCGCTTGTTGCGCACCTGTGCCTGGTAGTCCCGACGGGAATCGAACCCATATCGTAAGAACCGGAATCTTATATTCTATCCATTGAACTACGGGACCGGGTGTGCAAAGATGCAAAAATTTTTTTAATATTCGAAAAAAAATGCGAGAAAAGCAGAATAATTGGCAAAGAATCGAGGCCGTAATCAAGTGGGCGAATATGTCGACCAACTATTTTGCGCTATATATCGGCCTGGCGCGCGGCGAAAACCTCTATCAGATAAAGCGGGGCAACAACGGCATTTCGCTGGACGTCGCCGACCGTATCGTCAGCAAATTCCCCCAGGTCGACAAACTCTGGCTGCTGACGGGGGAGGGGCAGATGTTCTCCGAGGAGCGGATACGCGGCGCGCAGATACCTTATTATAATGTGGATGTCGAACAGGGCATCGCACATCTGGAGCATCTCGACGCCGAGAGCAACCTCGTCGTGCCTCCGGTGGGGGCGTGCGACCTGGCGATGTGCTATACGGGGCGTGCGATGGGAAACATCGTGCCGCCCGGAACGGTCGTGCTGCTGAAAGCCGTGGACCGCGATGCAATTATTCCCGGGGGTGAATATGTGATAGTCTGCCGAAAAATTGTAACTTTGCGGATAGTTCGGGCCGCCGACGAGGAGGGCAAAGTCCGCCTGGTGGCCGGGGATCGGGAGAATTACGATGACATCGTTTTGAACGTCAACGATATAGTCTCGGTCTACAAAGTGAAGGGAAAATTGATCATAAACAGTTGAAGAGTATGTTTTCAGGCATCGTGGAACGTACGGCGGAAGTGGTTTCGATCCGCACGGACCGTCAGAACAAGGATTTCACGCTCCGGGCGGATTTCTGCAAGGAGTTGAAAATCGACCAGAGCATAGCACATAACGGCGTATGTTTGACAGTTGTGGACATCACGGAGGACACCTACACCGTGACGGCCATGAAGGAGACGCTCGACAGGAGCAACCTCGGGTTGCTGCGCGAAGGCGATCTGGTCAACCTCGAACGGTCGATGAAACCCGATGCCCTGCTCGACGGGCACATCGTGCAGGGGCACGTCGACCAGACGGCGGTCTGCACGGCGAAGGAGGATGCCGACGGAAGCTGGTACTTCACCTTCGAGTACGAGCCGCAGGGCGCCGGACTCTGCACGGTCGAGAAAGGTTCGGTGACGGTCAACGGCGTGAGCCTCACGGTCTGCGACTCGAAAGAGAGCAGTTTCCGGGTGGCGATCATTCCCTACACCTTCGAGCACACGAATTTTTGCCGCATCGAAGTCGGTTCGGTCGTGAACCTCGAATTCGACATCGTCGGCAAATACATCGCCCGGCTGATGCAAAACTACATGAAGTAAGCCTATGGTACACATCAAGACAAAGGAGGGCGCGTCGCTGTGGATCGCCCTGCTTGCCACGGCGATCGTCGCCGTGGGGATGGTTATACAGCATATCGAGTGGTGGATCACGCTCTGCACGTCGGTCGGGGTGTTCGTCGTGGTGGCGCTCGCGGCGCTGTTCATCATCCGCAAGTACGTGGCTTACAAACTCAAGCCGATCTATTCGATCGTGCTTTCGCGCGACGTGCACACCAACGAGATCTTCTCGGAACTGAAGGACAAGCGCGTCGAGAACATCGGCGAGGAGCTGACGGCCTGGGCCGACACCAACGACCGGGAGATCGCCCGGCTGAAAGAGGCCGAGTGCTTCCGCAAGCAATATCTGGGCAACGTGGCCCACGAACTGAAAACCCCGATATTCAATATCCAGGGATATATTTCGACGCTGCTGGACGGAGGGCTGGAGGACGAACTGATCAACCGCAAATACCTCGAACGCGCCGAGAAGAGCATCGACCGTCTGATCAACATCGTCAACGACCTCGACACCATTTCGAAACTCGAAAGCAGCATGAACAAGCTCAATCTGGAGCGATTCGACGTGGTGGCGCTGGCCAAGGAGATCGCCGAGCAGGCCGAGATGGAGGCCGACAGGAAGGAGATCCGGATTTCGGTCAAGGGGACCGACAACCTGCCTTCGCCCTTCTGGGTGCTGGCCGACAAACACTACATCGGGCAGGTGTTCGTCAACCTGATCATCAACTCGATCCGCTACGGCAAGGAGGGCGGGCAGACCCGCATCCGTTTCCGCGACATGCTGGATAAAATTCTGATCGAGGTGGAGGATAACGGTTCGGGTATTGCCAAGGAGGACCTGCCGCGTGTGTTCGAACGCTTCTACCGTACGGACAAGGGGCGGTCGCGGGAGCAGGGCGGCACGGGACTCGGGCTGGCCATCGTCAAACATATCGTCGAAGCGCACGGCGAACGGATCACGGTCCGCAGCGAACTCGGCGTGGGCAGCACGTTCTCCTTCACGCTGAAGAAGGTGAATTTGCAGGAGATGAAATAGAATGTACGAAATCCGGAGTAAGATCCGTTAGCATTTCGGTCTGAATTCCGGTTGCGTCGCGACAAGTCCTTTACGTGGGTCGTTTGAGAGACGGCTTTCGGACGAGAGGCGCGGGGCGTACGCCGTCTCCCTCCCCGAAAGAGGGGCGGGGTGGCAGATTCGAATGCGACGCCGGAGACGGCGACTGTGACCGCCCGAAAAGGAATCGGGGCTGAATAATAAAGAAACAACTTAAATAAATGATTCTACAACCTCTTTCCGTTGTCTGGAATTTCGATCCGGTGCTGTTCAGCATCGGGTCGCTCGACATCCGTTATTATGGGCTGATGTGGGCGCTGGCCATTCTGATCGGCGCGAAATTCTTCGATAACTTCGTCAATCGAGAAGGACTTCCCGCAAAGGTCTCGGAGTCGATTTTCATTTACGGAACACTCGCCACGATCCTCGGCGCGCGGCTCGGCCACTGTCTGTTCTACGACACGATGGAATACCTTTCGAAGCCGTGGACCATCATCACGGGATTTCGCGACGGAGGAATGGCCAGCCACGGCGCGGCCATAGGCCTGCTGATCGGGTTGTGGCTCTTCTCGCGCCGCAACAAACTGCCTTATATCTGGTCGCTGGACCGCATTATGATTCCGGTGGGCATCGGCGGTGCGATCGTGCGGTTGGGCAACCTGTTCAACTCGGAGATTTTCGGCCAGGCGACGACCCTGCCGTGGGGCTTCGAGTTCGTCCGTTCGCACAAGTGGGTGGCCGAGTTCGCCCCTGCGGCGGTGCACCCGACGCAGATTTACGAGGCGCTCTGCTACCTGGCGACTTTCGGCATCCTTTGCTGGCTCTATTACAGGAGGGACATTGCGCGCCGCCGTCCGGGCATTCTGTTCGGAATCGGCCTGATCGGTACGTTCCTCACGCGCTTTTTCATCGAGTACATCAAAACCGAGCAGGAGCCTTTCGAAGTGGGCTGGGCTTTGGACATGGGCCAGTGGCTCAGCATTCCCTTCATCCTGCTGGGAATCTATATGATCTGGCGGGGCGCGACCCGGCCCGGAACGGTTCCGGCCCCGGTGCCGAAAGCCCCGGCCGCAACGCCTAAAAAGAAGAAAAAATGAACGCGAACCCGATGGAAGAGCAGATCGGCAGGCTTGTCGGCAACCTGCTGGCCGGCGGCGGGGAGATTTTTCTGCCCGGCGTAGGCTCGCTCTACACCGAGCGGCAGGGAGCCAGGCGGCTCAACCGGCGAACCGTACTGCCGCCGAGCCGCACGGTGGCCTTCACCTCGCAGCAGCGGGGCGTGTCGCTGGTCGACGAGATTGCCCGCGTCATGCGTGAGGCCGGCGGATACGAAAATCCCGAAGCCGAGGCGCAGGCCGTTTACGACCGCTGGATCGCCCGGGTGCACCGGGCCGACCTGCTGACCGTCGAGGGTGTCGGGGAGCTGAAATTCAAGAATTTTATCCCCGACGAGGCGTTCGACCTCCGGCTGAATCCGCAGGGGCGCGAACCCGTGCGGGTTCGTGTGCAGCGCCGTTTCGACTGGCCGCTGTGGGTCGGCATCGCGGCAATCGGGATTGCGGCGGTCTATGGCGGGCGGGAGTTCCTGCTGCTCTATCCGGAGGCGCCGGAAGCGGCGGCCGTGACGGAGATTCCCGCTGCGTCCGACAGCTTCGGGACCGTCGAAGCGCCCGATGCTTTGGTCGAGGCTCCTCCGACGGAACGGTCTGTGGCCGGGGTGTCCGCTGCGCAGGCGGGGGGCGCGGCTTCGGGGGCTTCCGTTCCCGATGCAGCCCCGGAACCGGAGACCGCCGAAACGCATCCGGCGCAGGAGCAGGACGCCCCGACGGCGTTGCTTTCGGGCCGCCACTATGTCGTGCTGGGGGTTTTCAGCACTGAAGAGAACGCCCGGCGCGCCGTGCGGGAGACCGAGGCCAGGGAGTCGGCGCTCCGTTGCCGGATTTATCGTTTCGGAGGGAAATTCATGGTTTCGCCCTTCTCGTCGGACGATGCCGGAGCCTGTGCGCAGTTCATCCGCGTGCAGGACGGGCGTTTCCCCGACATGTGGACCTACACCGCCCGCTGATGGCCCTTGCGGAGTTGATAATCCGGGCGATCGACTGGTTTTACATCCGGCCCGTCGCCGCGGTCCTGCCCCGGCAGGTGTTCCGTTACGCGGTCTGCGGCGGTGTGACCTACATCCTGTTCGATCCCGTCTGCTATTTCCTCTTTTACAATTTCATCGTGGCGCACCGCTACGTCGACCTGGGATTCGTGGTCGTCTCCCCGCACATCGCGGCGATGATTCTCGTCTTTCCGTTCACCTTCTTCGTGGGCTTCTGGCTCAACCGTTACGTGGCGTTCCGCCGGTCGCCGATCGGGGCCGGGACGCAGCTTCTGCGCTACCTGCTTTCGGTGGCGGGGTCGGTGCTGCTGACCTATGCGGGGCTGAAGTTCTTCGTGGAAGTCTGCGGCGTGTGGCCCACGCCGGCGAAGATGGTCACGACGCTGCTGACGACGGTTTACAGTTTCCTCGCAGCCAAATATTTCACCTTCCGCCACGCGGAAAAACCGGAATAGACAAGAACCTGAATTCCATTCATAGCCGAATGACTTTTCGTGTCGTCGGGAGCGGACTTTCAGGCCGATTTTTGCAGAATGCCCGATTATGAATTGTGAATTGTGAATTTTGAATTCTGATTCCGGTTCTCCTCCCGCAGTTTCTGGAGTTCGTACATCCGGTCGCGGAATTTCGCCGCGGCGAGGAAGTCCAGCGATTTGGCTGCGCGTTCCATCTCCTCGCGGGCCTTGTCGATCAGCGCGTCGATGTTCTCGCTGGCCGTGTAGCTTTTCTGCACGTCGGCCGCCGCCGCGTAGTGGTCTTCGGCGATGGGGTAGGCCGTCATGTTGACCTCCGACGTGTCGACGCGGCCCGCCAGCAGCGCGCTCTGTCCCGAGCCGCTCTTCTGCGCCTGCCGCGGCAGCATTTCGTGCTCCATGTTGTAGCGCACCTGCTTCTCGCGGCGGCGGTTGCTCTGCTCGATGGCGTAGCGCATCGAGTCGGTGCAGGTGTCGGCGTAGAGGATCACGTTGCCCTGCGAGTGGCGCGCGGCGCGTCCGGCGATCTGCGTGAGCGACCGGACGTTGCGCAGGAATCCCTCCTTGTCGGCGTCGAGGATCGCCACGAGCGCCACCTCCGGCAGGTCGAGTCCCTCGCGCAGCAGGTTCACGCCCACCAGCACGTCGAACATCCCGGCCCGCAGGTCTTCGAGAATCTGGATGCGCTCCAGCGTGTCGACGTCCGAGTGGATGTAGCGGTTGCGCACGCCCACGCGGTCGAAGTATTTCGAAAGCTCCTCGGCCATGCGTTTGGTGATGGTCGTCACGAGCACCTTGTCGTCGTTCTTCACGCGCTTGTCGATCTCCCCGATCAGGTCGTCGATCTGGTTCAGCGTCACGCGCACCTCTAACGGCGGGTCCACCAGCCCTGTGGGGCGGATCAGCTGTTCGACGATCACGCCCTCGCTCTTCATCAGCTCGTAGTCCGCGGGCGTGGCGCTCACGTAGATCGACGTGCCCTGCAACTGTTCGAACTCCGAGAAGGTCAACGGGCGGTTGTCCTTGGCCGCCGGGAGGCGGAAGCCGTACTCCACGAGGTTCTCCTTGCGGGCGCGGTCGCCGCCGAACATGGCGTGGACCTGCGGCAGGGTGACGTGGCTCTCGTCCACGACCATCAGGTAGTCCTTCGGGAAATAGTCGATCAGGCAGAAGGGGCGCGTCCCGGCGGCGCGGCCGTCGAAGTAGCGCGAGTAGTTCTCGATGCCCGGGCAATAGCCCAGCTCCTTGATCATTTCGAGGTCGTACTCCACGCGCTGCTTGATGCGCTGCGCCTCCATCGGACGCCCGGCGCGTTCGAAGAACTCGATCTGCTTGCCCAGGTCGAGGTAGATCTGCTGCACGGCGGCGTTGATGCGCTCTTTGGTCGTCACGAACAGGTTCGTGGCGTAGAGCGTGATGCTGTCGAGAGAGGCGATGCGCTGTCCCGTGACGGGGTCGATCGACTGGATGGCCTCCACCTCGTTGTCGAAGAACATCACGCGGAAGCACTGGTTGCCGAACTCGCCGAAGGCCGCCATGATGTCCACCGTGTCGCCGTTGACGCGGAACGTCGCAGGCTCCAGCTCGCGTTCGGTGCGGGTGTAGAGCGCCTCGACCAGCTTGTAGAGGAAATGCTTGTAGCTGACGACCTGCCCCACCTTGATGTTGATGGCCGTGGCGTGGAAGTCCGCCGGGTTGCCCGCGCCGTAGAGGCACGAGACGCTCGACACGACGATCACGTCGCGGCGGCCCGACAGCAGCGTGGCGACCGTGCCGAGGCGCATCTTCTCGATCTCGGCGTTGATCTGGAGGTCTTTCTCGATATAGGTGTCCGTCGAAGGCAGGTAGGCCTCCGGCTGGTAGTAGTCGTAATACGACACGAAATATTCCACGGCGTTCTCCGGGAAGAAGTTGCGGAACTCCCCGTACAACTGCGCCGCGAGGGTCTTGTTGTGGCTCAGGACCAGCGTCGGACGGTTCAGCCGCGCGATGACGTTGGCCACCGTGAAAGTCTTTCCCGAACCCGTCACGCCCAGCAGCGTGTTGTGTTTGGACCCGTGTTCGATCGAGCTGACGAGCTGCCCGATCGCCTCCGGCTGGTCGCCCATCGGGGCATAGTCCGATACTAACTTGAAATCCATAGATGCAAAGGTAGTGAAGAATTAAAAATTAAGAATTAAAAGTCGCGAATTATTTCCTCGTGTTCGAATCTCATGCCGAAGAAGTGCGGGGACATCGGATGGAAGACGGCGGGCGGAGAATAATTTTTAATTCTTAATTTTTAATTCTTAATTCGATTATTCGTACCTTTGTAGGCTATGATCGACCGGGAAACAGTAGACCGCATTTACGCCGCCGCCAATATCGTGGATATTATCGGCGAATACGTCACGCTCAAACGAAAGGGCGTGAACTATGTCGCGTGTTGTCCTTTCCACAACGAGAAGACCCCGTCGTTCGTAGTCTCTCCTTCGAAAGGCCTTTATAAATGTTTCGGTTGTGGGAAGGGCGGTAATGCCGTGACTTTCGTAATGGATCAGGAAGCCACAACCTATGCCGAGGCGCTGAAGATGGTGGCCAAGCGTTACGGCATCGAGGTTAAGGAGGAAGCGTTGACCGAAGAGGAGGTGCGCCGCAACGACGACCGCGAGTCGATGTTCGCCCTGAACGGCTGGGCCGCGGAGTATTTCGCCAACTACCTCCAGCGCGAGACCGAAGGACAGAGCGTGGGACTGGCCTACTTCCGCCAGAAGCGCGGGATGACCGACGCCACGATCAAGAAATTCGGACTCGGATTCTGCCCCGCGAAGGGCGACCGGATGTCGAAGGACGCCCTGGCGGCGGGTTACAAGAAGGAGTTTCTCCTCTCGACGGGACTTTCGCTGGTCAGCGACCGGGACGGCTCGTTGTACGACCGGTTCCGCGACCGCGTGATCTTCCCCGTGCACAACATTTCGGGGCGCATCGTGGCGTTCGGAGGCCGCACGCTGCGCACCGACAAGCAGGTGGCCAAGTACCAGAACTCCCCCGAGAGCGAGATATACAGCAAGAAACGCGAACTTTACGGTCTCTATTTCGCCAAGAAGGCCATTCAGCAGCAGGATTTCGCCATCATGGTCGAAGGATACACCGATGTGATTTCGATGCATCAGGCAGGGGTCGAGAACGTCGTGTCTTCGTCCGGCACGTCGCTTACGACGGAGCAGATACGCCTGCTGAACCGCTTTACGAAGAATATCACGGTGATCTACGACGGCGATTCGGCGGGCATTCACGCCTCGCTGCGCGGTATCGACATGATCTTGAAGGAGGGCATGAACGTGCGCGTGGTGCTGCTGCCCGAGCCGGAGGACCCCGATTCGTTCGCGCGCAGCCATACGGCATCCGAGTTGCAGGAGTATATCCGCGCCAACGAGCAGGACTTCCTGGAGTTCAAGGCCAAACTGCTGTTGCAGGACGCCGAGGGCGACCCGATCCGCAAAGCGGCGCTGATCGCCGACATGGTGCAGTCGGTGTCGGTGATTCCCGATCCGATTCAGCGCTCGGTCTACATCAAGGAGTGCGCGCGGATCATGGACATCGACGAGCAGATACTCATTTCGGAGGTGGCGCGCAAGCGCATGACCACGTCGGGCGACCGCGAGACCGACGAGTTCCTGCGCCGTCAGACGACCCTCCGGCAGCGGGAGGCGCAGCAGCCCGGGGTGGAGTTCGTCAAACAGGTCGAGGCGGGGAGCAGTTTCGAGACGCTGGAGCGCGAGATCGTGAAATACCTGCTCAAGTACGGGCACTGCTCGTTCGATTTCAAGGAGGGCCGGACGATGGTGGCGTGCAACGTCGCGGAGGTGATTTTCTCGGAGCTCAGCGACGACAACATCGCCTTCCGCAATCCGGTCTACAACAAGATCATGGCGGCCTACCGCGAGCAGTGGGCGCAGCTGGGGACGGGGGTGGAGGTTCCGGCGCACGTCTTCCTGAACCATATCGACCCCGAGGTGTGCAACATGTCGGTGGACATCCTCACCTCGGACGACAACTATGTGGCCAGCGAGCTGTGGCGGCGTAAGGAGATCCACATCGACACCGACGCCGAGATGCTGGCCGTGGGGGTTCCGAAGGCCGTGACGCTCTACAAGTTGAAGGTGATCGAGGCGCTGATCAAGGAGTTGCAGGGCCGGCTGGGCGACGAGAACATTTCCGACGAGGAGATGCGCGACGTGGTGCAGCGGCTTACGGCCTACAATCAGGTCAAAGTGACGATTGCAAATAAGATACAACGATTGATTTTATAACCCGTATTTGACGGGCCGCATTGAAGGGAGACTTCGGGATAAGGATTTTTTAAGAAAAAGGGGGCGGGTCTCGGGTCGTACACGCATCACTGCGCATACCGTGTGCAAACAGAAAATAAACAGAAAGATGTGTAAAACATATCAAAGATAAAAGAATTAGTTACCTTGACCGATTCCCACCCCCGCAATTAAAATCGCAATTTGTGTGCCGTTTTTGAGTATTATGAGTGAACAGAAAAAGATAAATATCCGGAACAAGCGCGCGACGTTCGACTATGAGATTCTGGAAGAATACGTTGCGGGCATCGTGCTCGTCGGAACGGAGATCAAGTCCATCCGCGCCGGCAAGGCCTCGATGGTCGATACGTTCTGTTATTTCGACAAGGGCGAACTGTGGGTGCGCGGCGTCAACATCGCCGAATACGCCTGGGGAACGTGCAACAACCACGTGCCGCGCCGCGACCGCAAGCTGCTGCTCACGGCCCGCGAACTGGACAAGTTGCAGCGCGCTTCGCAGGACAAGGGCCTGACGATCGTGGGCCTGCGGCTGTTCCTGAACGAGCGCGGCCTGGCGAAGGTCGTCGTGGGGCTGGCCCGCGGCCGCAAGTCGTACGACAAGCGCGAATACCTCAAGGAGAACGACGCCCGGCGCGAGATGGACAAGGCGATGAAAAACTACCGGTAATGATAAAGGCTATATTTTTGGACGTCGACGGAACGCTGATCAGCTTCAAGACCCACCGGGTGCCCGCTTCGGCGCTCGATGCGTTGCGTGAGGCCCATGCGCGCGGCGTGCAGCTGTTCATCGCCACGGGGCGCGCGGCGGCCGATCTGGCCGATCTGGAGGCGATTCCCTACGACGGCGTGGCGGCGCTCAACGGCGCCGACTGCCTGATGCGTGACGGCCGCGTCGTGGCCCGGCATCCGATTCCGCGCGCCGACTTCGAGAAGTCGCTCGCCTTGTCGGCGGAGCTGGATTTTCCGGTCGGGTTGGAGTTGAACGACGGGGTTTTCGTCAACCGCGTGACGCCCGAAGTGGTGCGGCTGGCGGAGATGGTGGCGCATCCGGTCCCCGAACAGGTCGATCTGCGGGCGCTTTTCGACCGGGGCGACTGCTGCCAGATGTGCTTTTATTTCGATCCCGAACTCGAAACGAGGGTGATGGCCGAACTGCCGTCGCTCGTGGCGTCGCGCTGGTGCCCGATTTTCGCGGACGTCAATGTCCGGGGTGTCGACAAGGCGACGGGCATGGCCGAGTTCGCCGCGCATTTCGGCTTTGCGAACGGCGAGACGATGGCTTTCGGCGACGGCGGCAACGACGTGGCGATGCTGCGGGCCGCAGGCGCGGGCGTGGCGATGGGCAACGCATGCGACGAGGCGCTCGCCGCCGCGGACTATGTGACGGCTTCGGTCGATGACGACGGAATCCGGCGCGCATTGGAGCATTTCGGGGTGATATAGCGTCTGCGTTCCGGCGGATAATCCGGGTTGCGTCGCGACGAGTCCCTTCCGAGGGAGGGCAGATTTGCAAACGACGCCGGAGGCGGCGACAACCGCCGATGGTGGCGAGAAAACGATAGGATAACTTATGAGTTTAATACTTGCTATTGAGACCGGAACGGACATCTGTTCCGTGGGCATCGCCAAGGACGGCGAACTGCTGTCGCTGCGCGAGAGCGACGAGGGGCGCGACCACGCCCGCAAGGTCGGCGTGTTCGTCGACGAACTGCTGCGCGAGACGGACATTGCGCCCGACGAACTCGACGCCGTGGCTGTGGGTAAGGGACCCGGATCGTATACGGGACTGCGCATCGGCGTGTCGTTCGCCAAGGGATTGTGTTACGGGTTGCAGAAGCCGCTGGTGGCCGTCGGGTCGCTGGATGCGCTGGCCGAGGTGGCCCGCGAGGACTACGAGGCGGGGATTCTCGCCGTAGATGACTGGTCGAACGCCTTGCTGTGTCCGATGGTCGACGCCCGGCGCATGGAGGTCTATGCGCAGGTTTTCGACGCCGAAGGGCGTCCGCAGAGCGAAGTTTCGGCCGAGGTGGTCGACGCCGGGAGTTTCGCCGCCTTCCGCGGTCAGGGGCGTCCGTTCGTGATCTTCGGCAGCGGGGCGCGCAAATGCGCCGGCATCCTTTCCGACGCGGTGTGCGTGGAGGTGACCCCGTCGGCCCGCGGGCTTGCCCGGCTCGCCCAGCAGGCCCTCGACGAAGGCCGCACGGAGGACATCGCCTATTTCGAGCCGTTCTATCTGAAGGATTTCGTCGTTACGACATCCCGCAAGAAGTTGTTTTGAGCGGTTTCCGGCAGTATGACCGAGGCTGACCTGATACGGCTCCTGTCGGAGCGGTTCCACGGCAATTTCGCCGACGAGACGGCCCGGAGGGTGCGCGATGCCGGGGCTGTGGACCTGTTGTACGAGGTGGCGACCGCGCCGCATCCGGAGCTGCCGGGACCTGTCCGGCAGAAGGTGCTGTTCCGCGGCGCCTATGTGCTCGAACGGATCTATTTCGACGCCCCCGAGGCGTTCATGCCCCGTGCCGAATCCTTTTGCCGGGTCGATTTCGCGGCGTGCGCCAACGCCAGCGCGCAGCGTCATTTCGGGAAGATCATGGCCGACCTGCTGGGACGTTATGCGCCCGAACCCGGCGATCTGGAGCGGATCGCCGAAACGGCCGCCGGATGGGCCGTGTCGCCGGAGGCGAAAGTTGCCGTGAAGGTCTGGGCCGTGGAGGTCCTGAAACGCTGTCGGGAGCGTGTCGGCTGGGTCGCCGAATCGTGGGACGACATCGTGGAGGCGGTGGCCCTCGACGCTACGCCGGGCATCGAAAGCCGGATGCGCAAAAGCTGGAAAGCGAAGCGGTGACAGAGCGCCTGAATTTAGAAACGCCGTCCGGAACGTTGTAACGTTCGGGCGGCGTTTCCGTTAGCCGGGTGGGGGCTTTGGGTGGGGCTTACCAGCTCATGACGCGGACCTTGTACATGTCCAGGTCGGGGACTTTGATCGTGCGCGTCGCGGCGGAGCCGTTTCGGTCGGAGGCATAGCGGATGGTCTGTGTCGACCAGGCTTGCGAACCCTCCGGAATCGTCGAATCGGTGTACCACAATTCGCCCGTGTCGTCGTTGTAGTTGATCGACTTGATGGCGGTGGAACTGGCGAAGAGCGTCATTTCGGTAAACTGGTTGGCGCCGATGTCGTAGAGGTATGCCCGGCGTCCGCCGATGCAAAGCGTATTGGAGTTGACCAGCGACATGTCGTGCAGGCCGCCGTAGGGCGTTTGCACGGTTTTCTCCAGTTCGAGCGAAGGCGTCGCGCTCGTCCAGTCTTTCAGTTTGTAGATCTGGAGGCTCTGGCCGCCGATGGCGTAAAGCCGTTGGGTCGTTTCGTTCCAGACCACGCCATGTGCCGAGCCGAGTTCCGACTGGAACAAGACGAGGTTCGGACGTGCGATGTCGTAGACCTGGACCTTGTTGTTGTCGGAGTTGCTGCCTTCGGAGCAGGCTACGGCGATGCGGTTGTCCGGGAGCATCTCCGCCGAATGGGCGTTGGGGGCCGCCGTGGTGTGGAAAAGCACCTCCCCGGTTGCGATGTCGAGCAGCGCGCACCAGTTGTAGGAACTCGTGACCAGGAGCTTCTTGCCGTTGTCGACGGGTTTGCAGTCGTCGAGATGGTTGCAGCGCGATGCGGCCAGCCCGAGCGTCGCTGCGGCGGTGGTGGCGTCCCAACTCCACGTGACGGCATTTTTGTAGCCTGTCTCGTCGGCCAATCCCGCGTCGATCATGTAGACCATGTTGTCGCCGCAGAAGATCAGTTCGGTTACCTCCGTCGAACGGGCGTCGTCGGTCTCGATTTTGTCACCGGCCGTGAGCGTCACGGCATCGGTCGAACCGACCGAGAACGAATGGCCGTCGGTGTCGGTGAGGGTCACGGTATACCCCTGCGAAAGTGTCACGGGGGCGATCATAACCGGAATCAGCCGGGCCTCGCCGGTGCAGTCTATGGGCGAAGGCGGCGTCACGGTGATCGTCTGCGCCGATGCGTTGACCGATCCGTCGTCGATGCCGATCGAAATGTCCCCGGCAATCGTTTCGCCGCCGTTGGCTTTGACGACGGCCTTGCTGATCGAGTAATTTCCTTTTTTGACGCTGACGTACATCGTGCAGAAAAGCTGTTTGAGTTCGATGTCGTAGCCTTCGTAACTGTTGGCGCGGGCCGTGGCCTTGCCCACGAGGCAGGGCGTGATGCTGCCGCTCTGGGTGGCGGGGATGGTCGCCTTCAGGGTGTTGTCTTCGCACGCGAGGGCCGCGTCGGAAGGGTAGAAGCCCACGAGCGTCGCATCGGCGTGCGCCGGCGCGTCGACCGTGAAGAGGAAGAGCGACTTCTGCGACCCGGGGAGGATCGGCGCCGCGTAGGCAGGCTCCGCCGCGCCGTGTCTGACGGCGAAGACGGCTCCCCGGTCGGAGCTTTTCCACGTGACGAGCGATGTCGCGCCCTGGTCGTTGTAGTATTTCGAAAGTGTCAGGGTGACTTTGGCGGCCAGTTCCGAGGTTTCGCCCGAGTCGTCGTTCGAGCACCCTGCACCGAGGCTGGCGGCGCAGAGGCCGAGCCACAGCATCGGCCGGATTTTGTTCAGCAGTCCGTGTTTCATGGCAGTGTATTTTGTCGGTTATTTTTTCTTGTTGCCGAGTATTACCTCGTTATAGGTTTTGACGATGTTATCGGGCGTGGCGGTCTCCCCGGCGCGGACTTCGTGCATGAAGACTCCCTTGTAGCCGGAAGCCTGCAGGCGGCGGAGGAAGTCGGGCCAGTCGATGACGCCTTCGCCCGGCAGCCAGTGACGTTCGTCCTTGCGGTCGTAGTCCGAAGCGTGGATCGTGCCGATGCGGTTGCCGACGGCCTCGAAAAAGTGCGCATGCTCCTCTTTGAGCAGGTGGTTCGAATCGAAGCAGACCATGACTTCGGGGTAGTCGGCGATGAGCCGCATAAGCTCGCCCGAGTCGCGGCCCAGGCACGTGCGGGGCAGGTTCTCGATGCAGAGCACCGCGCCGATCTCTTTGGCGGACAGCGCGAGGCGGCCGATGGAGTTGGCCGAGTTTTGCAGGCGGATCTCCCGTTCTTCGTCGGCAATCGGCTCCGAACTGGGATGGAGCACGAGCCGCTGCGGGCCGAAGATCGACGCGAGGCGGATCATCCGCTCCATGAGCGCGACGTTCTGTTCGCGCAGCGCCGGATCGGGTACCGAGATGTCGAGCTGGCGGCTGAACGGCAGGTGGCAGGACCAGACTTTCAGCCCGGCTTCTTCGAGCAGTGCCTTGACCCGGTAGGCCCGGGTGTAACATTCGTTCTCGGGGACGTTGCGCCAGAAGTAGTTGAAGACGACCTCGACGTGATCGACCCCGGAGGCCTTGATTTGCGCAAGTCCTTCGGCAGAGGGTGTTTTTAGTATGCTGAGGGAGATGCCGACCGGATATTTGGCTTGTGAAACGGAGTCTATCAGCAGAAAGGCCATGGTGAGGATTATAAGTTTTTTCATTGCGGGTTACGAATTAGGGGTGTAAAGGGAGGCCCCGGTGCGGCCGGCGCCTCCCGAATCGGTTATTTTACGCAGCACGAGCCGCAGATGTCTCCGCCGTGGGTGCTCCAGCTCGAAGCCCGTTCGCCTCCGACGTATTTGCCGACGAAGATTCCGTTTTTCGAGGAACTGCCGATGAACGCCGAATAGAGAACGCCGTCGAGGTAGTTGTTGCCGCCCATCTGTTTCTGGTTGGCGTCGCTGCCCTCGTAGCTCCACGAGTCGAGGATGCTGCCGTTCGCATCGAAGATGTAGGAGACGTTGGAAGCCTGTCCCGCTGTGATGTAGAACCGGTTTTCGGAGTCGACGCAGGGGTGCGCGAAGTTGAATGCGTTGGTGAGCGGCGCTCCGCTGGGGGTATGCGCATATTCCCAGTTCTTGGCCGAAAGGTCGCCCTTCACGTTGAACACCTCGCCGCTCTTCGATCCGGCGAAGACCGAGCCGTTGGGGGCCACGACGGGTTCGTAGATGTCGTTGGCCGCGGCATTGCCGCCTCCGGCCAGAAGTTTGCCGTGGATGGTGCGCGAAGTCAGGTTGACGGCTCCGATGTAGCCGGATTTAGCGCCGAAGTAGGCCAGCGTCTTGTCGTTGCTGACGGCAAAACCCGTATTGTTGACCATCGTGCAGCCCAGTGCGACTTTGGCGATCTCCGCGCCGGTTTCGGCGTTGAGGAAGATGGCGTTGGAGGTCGTGCCGACGAGCAGTTCGTTCGCGAGGACCAGCAGGCCGCAGCCCTTGGCGCCGGCGGCATAGGACCAGATTTTCGATCCCGACGAAGCGTCGATGCCGAACGTGTTGCCCGTGGCGTCGCTGATGTAAACGACGGTGCCGGAGGCGTTGACGGCCGGCGAGCAGCTTTGCATGGAGCCGGCCTCGGTGAAGGTCCACTTCAATTGGCCTTCGGCGGTCACGGCATAGAATTGTCCGGCGCCGGTCGTTCCGTAATAGATGTCGCCGGTGACGGGGTTCACCGTGAGCATGTTGTAGCTGTTCGACTTGGCCGCCGGGATGTAACGCCACTTCTCGCTGCCTGTGGCCAGGTCGAAGGCGTACAGGCCCGCCACCTTGTTGAACGTGATGATGTAGACGGTTTTCCCGTCGGGCGAGAATACCGGACAGGAGCCTTTGAAGCCGTTGTAGTTCGAGCCGTCCTGCGCCCAGTCGGTGCTGTAAACGACGTATTCGCGGATCTCGACCTCGAGGTTCCAGGTCCGTACGTTGCCGTTGATGGTCGCGCTCAGTTTCACGGTCTGCGTGCCGACCGATCCGAGGCCGTATTTGACGACCGTGCCCTGCTTGACGACATCGCCCGGGAAAGTCCATTTGACATCGGTGGCCGTCGGGTAATCCGCGGTGTTGAACGTGAAGGTGATGGGCTGATTCTTGGCTGCCTTGTCGCGGTCGAGGCTGTAAGGGATGGCCTGGGTCGGCATGGCCTTGACGGTGGCCGCTTCGGAGGTTCCCTTGGCATAGTTGGCCACTAACGAGAAGTAGTAGTTCTTGTCGTTGACCAGGTTGTCCAGCGTGATGGCGGTCGCATCCTTGTCGAGGGGCAGTTCCGTCACGTCGCCGGTGGCGTCCTCGTTGTAGTAGGAGAGCGTATAGGAGAGCACCGTCGTTGAAGGCTTCGACCACGTGAGCGTGACGTAGGCATCGCCGGCTTCGATCGCCAGGTCGGTGACGGGGAACCGCGAGGTCGACGGTTTGCCCGTAATGCCCACGTAGTTCGAGATGTTTTCGCCGTAGACGGCCTGCACGTAGAATGTGTATTGCGTGCCGTTGGCAAGCCCGGTTACCGTGCAGTTCATCAGGCCGCCCGTACGCCGGGTCACGGTTTTCGAATCGGTGTTGGTGTAGTAGACGATAAAGTCCGTCGGGTTCCAGCCTTCGGGCATGCTCCACGAGAGCAGCACCTCTTCATCGCCCGGCGTGGCCGTTAGGCCGGTGACCTGGTGGCGCGCCGCACCCGCCTCGGGAATGTCCTCGGTCCAGCACGCTGCGAGGTTCGCCGTGAGGACGAGGGCCAGCAACAGGTTGATTATCTTTTTCATGCTTGTTTTGACTTTAAGGGTTGATGGATTAGAAACCGGGGTTTTGCCACAGGATCGAGGGGTTGTTCACGATCTCGATCTGGTTCTGCGGGATGGGGAAGATCAGGTTGTGGGCGTCGAGCGTGTAACCCAGGTTGCGGAAATGCTCCACGGCCAGCCCCAGCCGCACCAGGTCGAACCAGCGGTGGCCTTCCAGGGCGAATTCGCGTCCGCGCTCGGCGGCCAGTTCGCGTATAAACTCGGCTTTGGTCTTCACGTCGTCCGAGGTCAGTTCGTCGAGTCCGGCACGGATGCGGGTTTTGTTGAGCCATGTCAGCGCCGTCGGCAGGTCCGTTTCGGCGAGCGCCTCGGCGTACATCAGCGTGATGTCGGCATAGCGCAGGTGTGGGAAGTCGTTGCCGACCTGCGTCGTGTAGGTGGCGTCGTAGGTGTCGTACCACTTGGTCATGGCGAAGAGATTGCTCTGTATCTTCGTGTAGGTGTCGATCAGCGCCAGCCGGTTGTCGGACTCGTCGTAAATCGCCTTGAATTCGGGGGTCGGGTTGCGGATGTCGGCCATTACATCGGTATTGGCGCTGTACCAGTAACCGTGTCCGTTGTCGTTGGTTTTGTTGTAGTAGAGCGCGAAGATGACTTCCTTGTTCATCTTGTTGTTGATGTCGAAGACCCGTTTCGTCGTGGATTCCAGTCCGTAGCCCGTGGCCTTCATCGCCTCGTCGAGCGCGGTCCTGGCTTCGGCATGCTTGCCGAACGTAAGGTATACCTTCGCCAGCAGCGTATAGGCCGCGATACCGGTCACACGGGCCTTTTCGGCGTTACGGGTGTCGGGCAGCAGGCGTGCGGCCTCGGCAAGGTCTTCGGTCAGCAGGCTGTACATCTCCTCCTCGGTGCAGCGCGGGATGAGTTTGGCCGCAGCCGGGGGGACGACCGTGCGGGCGATCGGAACCACGCCGAATGTGCGGTAGAGGTTGAAATACCACCAGGAGCGCATGAAGAGGCATTCGCCGCGGTATTTGTTGTAGTTGGGAATCTGCACGCCGTTCATGTGATCGAGTACGTCGTTGCAGCGGTAGATGCCGTTGTACCAGGCATCCCAGATGTCGCTCAAAATGCCGTTGCTCGCCGTCTCGATGAAATTGTCTATGTCGTAGCGGTCCTGCGTCGAGACGGCCATTGATTCGAGAATATTCTCGTCGCTGCGGTAGCCGATCTCCGTGAGGTGGAAACTCATCATTGTCTTGAGCTTGGCGTAGCAGGAGACGACGCCCTGGTTGAAATCATCGTCGGTTTTGTAGAAGTTGCCTTCGGTGATGTCGTTGCTCGGGTACTGTTCGAAGAAGCCTTCGCCGCACGAACTCAACGCGAAAGCGGTGAAAACGAGGTAGTATTTCAGTTTCATAATCTTCGTCTTTGAAATTACAGGTTAAAGTTGATGCCGACGCTGAACGTGCGCGAAAGCGGGTAGGAGCAGTAGTCCTCGCCGGGGCGCAGGGCGTCTGCCGCGCGCTTGTTGACCTCGGGGTTGTAGCCCGAATAGTCGGTCCAGGTGAAGAGGTTGCTGCCCTGCACATAGATGCGCAGTTTCGAAATTCCGGCCCGGCGGGTCCATTTGTCGGGGAAGGTATAGCCCAGCGAGAGGTTTTGCAGGCGCAGGTAGGAGCCGTCCTCCAGGTGGAAGGTCGACGTGCAGGCGCCGTTGTTGCCGCTCGATTTGCGGGTCGCGCGGTTCAGCTCGCCGTAGGGGTAGCGCTGGAGCGATTCGCGCATCATGTTCGACGAAGCCTCCATGTTAAGCAGGTAGCGTCGTTCGAGATTGAGGATTTCGTTGCCGTAGACCCCCTGGAACGCTGCGGCGAGGTCGAAGCCTTTCCAGGAGAGGTTCACCGAGAATCCGTAGTAGAAATCGGGCATGTAGTTGCCTACGATCACCCGGTCGGCGTCTTTTTCGAGGATGCCGTTGCCGTTGGCGTCGACGAAACGGAAGTCGCCCACCTGCGTCGTGTCGAAATGCGGGTAGGAGTTCAGCTCCTCCTGGTTGTGGAAGATGCCGTCCTGAACCATCAGGTAGTAGCAGCCGACGGGCTGTCCGACGCGGGTGATGTAGTAGCCGCCGGCGTAGGAGGACTCCTTGATGATGTCGGCGTTTTCATCGCCGAGGCTCAACACCTTGTTGCGGTTGAGCGACCAGTTGGCCGAAACGGCGTAGGAGAAGTCGCCGAACGAGCGGCGCGAGGAGAGCGACAACTCGACGCCTTTGTTTTGCATCGAACCGATGTTCATGTTCGAGGTCGTGAGGCCCGATACCGACGAGACGGGAACGTCGAAAAGCATGTCGGTGGTCTTCGAATAGTAGAAGTCGGCGTTCAGTCCGAGCAGTCCGCGCCAGAGGCTGATGTCTACGCCGACGTTGTACTGGGTGTTCTTCTCCCAGCCCAGGTCGTTGTTGGCGATCTGTTTGGGGTAGACCTGCGAGGTGAGCCCGTTGCCCAAGTCGATGTTCGTCGTGCCGTAGAGCGCCAGGTATTCCGAATTGCCGATCTGGGCATTGCCCGTCTGGCCGACGCTGGCGCGGAACTTCATGTCGTCGATCCACTTGATGCCGCGCATGAAGTTTTCGTCGCTGATGCGCCAGCCGATGCTTACCGCCGGGAAATAACCCCAGCGGGTGTTGGGAGCGAAGCGTGACGAACCGTCGCCGCGGATCGAGACCGAGGCCATGTAACGTCCCTTGTAGGAGTACTGCGCACGCAGAAGCCAGGAGGCGAACGTATAGGCGTATTTGTTGTTGTAGGTGTTGTCCTGGTCGATGGTTTTGCCCTTGGTGGACCGGATCTTGTCGTCGCCGATCGTGCCCGTGGAGACGATCTGCGCCGTCTGGGTGGTGTATTTCTCGGCTTCGTAGACGGCTACGGCATTGATCGTATGGTCGCCGAACGAGCGGTTGAAGGAGAGCTGGTTCGAGAGGGTCCAGTGGAAATAGTTGTTGTTGTAATAGTTAGCCTGCGGGGTCGACTGTGCGTCGAGGTATTTGTAACCGCGCAGGGGGAGCGACGAGGGGCGGTAGTAGTTGCGGATGTAGGAGTAGTAGTCGCCGCCGGCCGTGATTTTGTATTCGAGGCCCTTGATGAACTCGTAGGAGGCGAAGACGTTGCCCAGGATGTTGAGTTTCTCGCGGATGTCGTCGATTTCGAGCGCCAGCGCCACGGGGTTGAGCACCTCGTTGGTCTGGGTGTCCCACGTATTGATGCGCAGGAAGCCGTTCATGTCCCAGTTGTAGGAGCCGTCGGAGTTGTAGACCGGGAAAACCGGGGGAGCCATCAGCGCCGAGGCGATTACGCCGTCGCCGCCGTACTGGGCGTCGGCGTCCACGTAATTCGACTTCGAATAGGAGGGCGAGAAGCTGACTCCGTATTTCAGGCGGTTGCGCTTGCCGTCGAGGTTGACGCGCAGCCCGTAGCGTTCGAAGTCCGAACCGATGATCGTGCCTTCGCGGTAGAGGTAGTTGGCGCCGACGAAATAGTTGATGCTCTTGGTGCGGCCCGATATAGAGAGCGAATGTTTGGTCGAGTAGGCCGTGCGGAAGATGGCGTCCTGCCAGTCGGTGTTGACCATCGTGCCGGTCTTGTCCTGCAGGTAGGCCGTGATGAGCGGGTCGACGCGGTGGTAGGTTTGCGGACGGCTCTCGTAGGGATCGTCGATCGAACCCGTCGGGACATTGAACAGATAGGCGCCGTCGCGGGCCTCCTTGAAGATTTGGGCGAATTCGTAGGCGTCGAGCATGTCCATCGTTTTGGTGACGTTCGAAACGCTGAACTGTCCGTCGTAGCTGACGACGGGGTGTTCGCTCTGCCCGCGTTTGGTGGTGATGAGGATCACGCCGCATGAACCGCGCGAACCGTAGATGGCTGCTGCCGAGGCGTCTTTGAGCACTTCGAGGCTCTCGATGTCGCTGCCGTCGAGGTTGGCGAAGGCCCGGGCATCGCACGGGATGCCGTCGATGACATACAACGGGTCGTTACCCGACGTGGCGGACTGGATGCCGCGGATGCGGACCGAAACGTTGCCTTCGGGCTGGCCGCCCAACTGGAGCACCTGCACGCCCGGCATTTTGGCGGCCATGGCGTCGCGGAAGTCGGCCGTCGGCATGTCGGCGAAATCCTCGGCTTTGATCGACGAGATGGCGGTCGTCACGTCGCGCTTGTTCTGCACGCCGTAGCCTACGACCACGACGTTGTCCATGGCGATGGCATCGGCGGTCAGCCGGACATCGGCCTGCGTCTGGTTGTCGGCGAGGGCCAGTTCGACTTTGTTGTAGCCGATGAGCGAAATTTCGAGTACGGCGTTGCTCTGCCGGATGTTGAGTGAATAGTTGCCGTCGAGACCCGACGCCGTGCCGGTCGTCGTGCCCTTGAGGATGACGGTCGCACCGACCACCGGGGCGCCCTCGTCGTCGGTTATGCGGCCCGTGATTGTCCGGCTGGCGCCGGCATTGCGGGCGGCGGGTTTACCCCCCCCCGAACGGGTCGTAAGCAGTATCTTCAGTCCCTTGATCTCGACATTCACCTCGGGCAGGACCTCGGCGATAATTGATTCGATGCTCCGGTTATCGGCCTTTACCGAGACCCGTTTTCCGGGGGTGATGTCGGCGTCGGCATAGGCGAACGTGTAGGGACTGTTGGCTTCGATGAGCCGCAGAAGCTCTTTGACGGTGACGTTTTTCGCCTCGAGGGTGACGTTCGGCGCCTGGGCCGAAGCCGGGACGACCGACACCGCACACAGGATGATGACGGTGCAGAGGCATCGGCAAATCCGTTTTAAAACGTTGGGTTCATTCATGTTAATTGGGTGTTTTTCGGTTTTTCAGTTCAAATGGAAGGCATTCCGGAACCTCTTCGGAGGAGGCGCCGGCTGGAATGGATGCTCGTTATTTCCGGAATTTACTTCTTGGTTATCAGCACTTGGTTGCCGTCGATCCGGTAGCGGATCGGGATGAGTGTGGCCATGACATCCAGAATATCTTCCAACGGTTCGTGGTAGACGACCAGCGAAAGCCGTTTGTCGACGCGGATGTGCGAAGAGAGCGCTATTTCGACGTTGTACCTGCGTTCGAGATTGGTGATGATGTCTGCGAGCGGTGTGTTGTCGAAGATCAGGCGGGATTCGAACCAGCTGCAATAATTCCGGGCGTCGACCTGCCGGACGGTGACCTGCCGGGTGCGGGTGTCCAGCGATAATTTTTCGTCGGGCCGCAGCAGGACGGGTTTGCCGAGGTCGGCGCCGGAGACTTTGACCGATCCGGTTTTGAGGATGATCTCCTGGTGGGACCCGAACGAGTAGCCGATGGCGTCGAACGATGTTCCCAGGACCTCGACCTGCAGGTTGTCCATGTTGACGCGGAACGGCCGCAGGGAGTCTTTGCTGACTTCGAAGAAGGCTTCGCCCGAGAGGGCGACCTCTCGCGTCGGGCCGGAGAACTCCGCCGGGTATTTCAGCCGGCTTTCGCCGTTGAGCCAGACACGGGAACCGTCGGGCAACGTGAATTCGCCGACATTGCCTTTGGCCGTCAGCAGGGTGATCTCCTCGGCGGGCCGGACGGTCCGTGCCGCGAAGTAGTAACCTCCGGCAAAGATCAGCAGGACAGCGGCGGCCATGCCGGCGTAGCGCAATATGCGGCGTCCCAGCATGCGGACCCGCCCGGGTTTGATCGCGGCATGGAGCCGCTGGAGGCCCAGCCGGGTCTCTTTGATCGTGGCGTCGGCCGTATGCCGGTTCCACATTTCCAACAGGATTTCGTCGATCTCGGCCTCGTTTTCACGGGTGAGCATCCACTCTTCGAACGCCCGGCGGATTTTCGCGGGGACATTCGGATTGTTGAAAATGTAGTCGATGATTTGTTTGCGCTGCTGTTTGCTCATGGTAGCCGGGCGTGTTGGGGTTTGTGCTGCCTGCGGACAGTTACTGTTTCTGTGTCAGCGTGAAGGTCTCCGTATAGGTTCCTGCCTTGAACGTGACGGTTCCGGTACGCGGGGCGGCTGACGGATTGGCCGTGTAGCTGAGCTTCACGACATGGATGCCCTTTTCGCCGCCGGCGACGGGGTTGACGGTGATCCAGGTGTCTCCGGCGGCCGTCCAGGCGCAGGTGGTGAAGATCGTCACGGAGTGCGTGCCGGCCGCGGCATCCACCGTTCCCGTCGTGCTGTACATGTACACGCTGTCGGGCGCCGCCTCATCTTCGTCCTTACAACTGCTTGTCAGACACACGCATACGAGTGTCAGCAGGAGTAGTAGATGTTTTTTCATGTTAGGTTTTTTCAGGTTAAACGATTTTTTCGGATCCGTTTCTATTAATAAGACAACTTTCGGCGGCAGGATGCCAGTCTGTCCGGCGATATTTTTTACATTTTTTTTGCGCGGCGGCTGTTTTGCGCGTCGGAACCGTTCGGAGCCATGATGTGTGTGCAGAAACCGTGAATATTTTATAAAATAGTCGTGAATAAATAAAAAAATAATTCGAAAAGTTTTTTAATTCTTTGGACTTAAATCTATATTTGCACAAACGGACCATGAATAGCGACGAACATATCCTGTTGCGGAAATTGCGGGAAGGGGATACCGAGGCTCTCGATATTCTTTACTTGCGTTATGCCGCGAAAGTCCGGGACTTTGCGTTTCGGCTGCTCGGCGACAGCGTTGAGGCCGAGGATATTACACACGATATTTTCCTCAAGGTGTGGGAGCAGCGCAAGACCTTGGGCAACGTCGTGTCGTTCAGGGGGTATCTTTTCCGGATGACGCGCAACGCCATTTTCAATGCCTTCAAACACCGGCAGGTGGAGTCGAAATACCAGGCCCGGGCTGCGGAGGACGGGACGGAGGCGCCTGCCGATACCGACGACCGCGTATCGACGAACGACCTGATGGAGATGATCGACCTGGCGGTGAGCAATATGCCCGAGCAGCGGCGTAAGGTGTTCTGCATGAGCCGTTACGAAGATATGTCTTACAACGACATTGCCGAGGCGCTCCATATCAGCCCCAAGACGGTGCAGTATCATATCTCGGGCGCGCTGGCCGAATTGCGCAAATTGCTTTCGGCGATTGCGTTCTTCGTGTAGCGGTCTATCTCACCTTCAAATAAAAATCCCCGGAATAAACTTCCGGGGATTTTCTATGCGGGCGGCTATTTCACGCCACCGATCTGCGCGCGCAGTCGTTTTTTGAAATTTTCACCGATGATGGTCATTTTGTCCGTGGTCTCGAACAGCGCGGCCTTGTTCTTCTCGTAGGCAGCCAGGTAGCCGGCGATGCGGTCCGGGTCTTCGAGAATGAAATTGGGGCACTGCGAGACGTTGAGGTACTCCTTGGGCAGCATGAGGTAGGGTTCCGTCTTGCCCTGTTCGGTCTTGAATTCGACGGTCAGGTCGATGCAGCGTTTGAAGACTCCGCTTTTGCCGTAGAGGTCGGCCTGGTGCGCCGCGGCGTGGTCGTCGAAGGTCAGCACGACCTCCAGCGGACGGTCGCAGGGCGCGGCGTCCGTGTAGACGACCGGGGCGAGCGTGTAGGCGTCGTAGGTCCATTGTCCGGCTTTCGGGAAGCGGGCGTAGGGGATTTCGCGGCCGTTTACCTGCACCGTTTTGGGCGGGAAGGTCGCCGGGAAGCGCATTTCGTAGCTGCGGCTGTCGGGAGCACCGGCGTAGGTGCCTTCGCGGGGCGCGACGACGGCGCGCAGGGTGTTGCCCTCCTGCTTCTTGGTGACCTTCGTGGTGGCGTAGGCCGTGGCGTACTGCTGGCTGACGCCGTCGTCCTCGTAGTGGACAAGCTCGCCGTCGGCCCCGGGGATGAAGGTCAGCACCAGCGTGTCGCAGGGCTGCTGGAGGTTTTTCACCGTCTGTGGGTTCATCGGGAGGATGGCTCCGGCCCGCGCGTACCAGGGATTTTCCGAGAGGGTGTAGTGCAGCTCCTCGGTGCGTCCGCCCTCGTACATGGCTCCTGTGGCGCAGTCGTACCACCGGCCCTCGGGGAACCAGATCTGGCGCGCGGCCAGCCCCGTGACGCTGTCGACCGGCTCCACGACGGCCGTGGCGAGGATGTCGTTGCCGAACATGAACTGCTCGGGGACGTTGTAGGCCTCGTCCCGTTCGGGATGGTCGTAGTACATCGGACGGCACATGCCGACGCCGGTGTCGTAGTTCTCGCGGGCGGCGTTGTAGACGTAGGGCGCCAGCGTATAGCGCAGGCGGATGGCGTCGCGCATGACGAACAGGTGGTCGGGGAAGAACCAGAGGTAACGCTCGATGCGCGGGTCCTTGGTCGAGTGGGTCTTGAAGATCGGGGTGAAGACGCCGTATTGCAGCCAGCGGGTGTAAAGTTCGGGATCGGTGGCTTTCGTCTCCTTCTTGAACATGTGGCCGCCGATGTCGTGCCCCCAGTAGCCGTAGTTGACGTTGGACGAGGTGGCCGTGAAATAGGGCAGGAAGGCCAGCGTCTCCCACTTGGCGTAGGTGTCGCCCGAGAATGCCAGCGGATAGCGGTGCGATCCGAGACCGCCCCAGCGGTGGTAGATGAAGGGCCGCAGCGCGGGGTTCTGCTGCTCGGCGTGGTGGAAGAAGGTGTAGTTGAGCCAGAAGGTGTTCGAAAGTCCCGGGGTGAATTTCGACTCCATCCACTGCTGCCAATCGAGCCACCAGAAATCGACGCCCTGGCGCTCCATCGGGTTCAGCACGGTCTTGAAGTAGGCGTCGGCCCATTTTTGTTCGTCGATATGGAACGGCACGCTCTTGCCCTTTTCGGTCCATCCGTACTCCCGGGTGAACGGCTCGTAAACGTCTTCGTAGGGTTGGATGCCCGAGGCGGGGTGGAGGTTGAGCGCTACTTTCAGCTGCTCGTTTTCGGTCCATCGGAGGAAATTCGCGGGCGAGGGGAACAGCTCCTTCTGCCAGGTGTAGCCGGTCCAGCCGATGCGCTGTCCGTACTCGTCCTTGGCGGGGTTTTTCTTGCGCAGGCCCCAGGTCTCGTGCCAGTCCATGTCGACGATCAGCACGTCGATCGGAATGTCGACCGACTTGAGTTTCTGCACCAGGTCGACGAACTCGTTGTCCGAATACTGCCAGTAGCGGCTCCACCAGTAGCCGAAGGTGTACTTCGGGGGCAGCGGCGCGCGGCCTGCGACGAGCTGGAAATCGGCGAGCGCCTGCTTGTAGTCGTGCCCGTAGGCGAAGAGGTAGAGGTCCTGGCGGTCGCCCGCGGGGCGCGCCTCGACCCACTCTTTCCAGGCGGAGCCGTCGGGCGTCAGCACGTGGCGGCCGCTGTCGTCGACCACCGACCATCCTGCGCGCGAAAGAAGCCCCTGCTCCATCGGTTCGCGCCCCAGCTTCCTGCCGTCGCATCCGTCGAGCGTGCGGGTCGTGCCCATGAGGTTCTGCGGGTCCTCCGTGCCGGGGGTCCATACGACCTCGCGGCCGTTGAGCCGGAAGACGGCTTTCAGGTTTTTGTCCGAAAACTTGCCGCCTTTGGTGTAGGTCAGCGTCAGGGCCGGGGTGGTGATCGTCAGCCGGGATTTCGTGTCGCGGACCTTGAAGTCCGGCACGGGCGTCTCACGGTTGACGAAGGTCAGCGTGGCGCGGTCCTCGAAACGGCCGTCCTCGCTCCACTCCATGCGGATCAGCTGCGGGGTGAGGACCGTGAAGCGTGCGTTGCCCGCCTCGACGACGGCCCGCGGGTCGGCCTTGGGATTCCCGGCCGCGGCCGCACCCAGCGTCAGCCACAGGACCGTAAAAAGAATTGTCGCTCTTTTCATAAGTTTATGGGGTTAGTTTGCTGAATAGACACATCCCGCAGGCAAAACGATGAGCCTGCGGTGCGATTTTTTTTGCGGAGGGGCTATGCGCCGCTGTCCGGCAGGGCGGCGGGGGCCTCGGAACGGTCGTCCGAATCCGTATCGCTGCCGGCGATTTCGAGCGTGCGCGCGGCATGCTGCCGCTTGGTTTGCAGGCGGGCGGTTTTGCGCAGGCGTTCGCCGACGCGGATGATGTTGTCGTTGCCCGTGCAGAGGCGTTTGTGGGCGTCTTCGTAGGCGTCGCGGGCCTTGTCCAGCGCTGTGCCGACCCCTTCGAGCGAGGCGGTGAAGGCCACCAGCTGTTCGTAGAGCTTCAGTCCGCAGGCGGCGATCTCCTTGGTGTTCTTGTCCTGGTCGTTGTATTTCCAGAGGTCGGCGACGAGTTTGAGCAGGGCGAAAAGGTTCGTCGGCGACGAGATGATCACCTTTTTGTCGTAGGCGTCGGACCAGATGGCCGTGTCGTTCTGCAACGCCGCGAGGAACGCCGGTTCGTTGGGGATGAACATGATGACGAAGTCGGGCGAATTGAGCCGCCGCTGGTACTCCTTGCGGCCCAGTTCGGTGACGTGCTGCCGCACCGAGGCGATGTGCGCCGCGAGATAACGCCGCCGCTCCTCCTCCGTGTCGGCCGAGGAGTAACCCACGAAGGCCGTGAGCGAGACTTTCGAGTCGATGACGATGTCCTTCTTCTCGGGCAGGTGCAACACCACGTCGGGCCGCAGGTTGCGCCCCTCCTCGTCCTTGATGTTGTACTGCGTCTGGTAGTGGATGCCCTTCGAGAGGGCCGAACTGTCGAGGATCGTTTCGAGCAGCATCTCGCCCCAGTCGCCCTGCACCTTCGAATTGCCTTTCAGGGCGTCGGTCAGGTTCCGGGCCTCGGTGGAGATCGTCTGGTTGAGTTCCATCAGGCGTTTGAGTTCCGATTTCAGCTCGCCCCGCTGGGAGGTCTGCGTGGTGTAGATCTCCTCGACGCGCTTGCGGAAGTCGACGATGTTCTCCTTGAACGGTTTCAGCAGGATGTCGATCGACTCCCTGCTGGTCTCCTTGAACCGCTGCGACTGCTCGCCCAGAATCTCCGTCGCGAGGTTTTTGAATTGCATGCGGAAACGCTCTTCGAGCTGTTCGCGTTCGGCTTTCTCGGCGGCGCGCTCCTCGGCGTTCTTTTGTTGCAGGCCGGCGATTTCCGTCTGGGACGAGGCGCGCAGGGCGGCCAGTTCGGTTTCGGTGCGCAGCCGCGTTTCGATCTGCACGCGGATGTCCGCTTCGGCTTGCAGGCGGGCCTGCTCGGCGGCGGTCTTGTCGGCACGCAGGTGGCCGGCTTCCGGCGAGCATGGCCCCGAGCGCCGCCGAGAGGGCGCCGAGCACGATGATTGCAAGAATGAATGCGGTGTTCATACTGACAAAGGTAGAATTTTCCGTGGAATTTTTCGTATCTTTGACCGACAAACTCTTTGATTCATGCAACGTATAGTAGCCCCTTCGATGCTCTCGGCCGACTTCGGCCATCTGGAGCGCGATACCCGGATGGTCGACGCCAGTGCGGCCGAATGGGTTCATATCGACGTGATGGACGGCGTTTTCGTCCCCAACATTTCATTCGGGTTTCCCGTGCTGAAAGCCATCCGCAAGGCGACGGCGAAATTTCTCGACGTGCACTTGATGATCGTCAGCCCGGAAAAATACGTTGCGCGCTTCGCCGAGGCGGGGGCCGATCTGGTGACCTTCCACCTCGAAGCGACGGACGACCCCGCGGGGTGCGTCGCGCTGATCCGCCGGGCCGGAGCCAAAGCGGGCGTGTCGATCAAGCCGGCGACGCCGGTGGAGGCGCTGCGCGAGGTGCTGCCGCTGGTGGACCTGGTGCTGGTGATGAGCGTCGAGCCGGGGTTCGGCGGACAGTCGTTCATCCCGGGGTCGCTGGAGAAGATCGCGCAGCTGCGGGCGATGGCCCGGGAGATGGGTCTCGAAACGATCATCGAGGTCGATGGAGGCATCTCGGCCCGCAACGCCGGAGCGGTTTACGGGGCGGGCGCCGACGTGCTGGTGGCCGGCAGCAGCGTTTTCGGAGCCGAAGATCCGCAGGCCGAGGTCGTGAAGATGCTCAACGCCTGACCGGAGGGTCCGTCCGGAAGAGCGCAGGGGATTTCATTTCGGAAAAAACACTCCATCAGCGTCCGGCGTGCCGGGCCGTCTCGGCGTCGAGCAGTCGGCGCAGTCGGCGCAGGAGCGCATCGTCGCGGAACCACTCCGCGCCGTAGGTCAGGTTGAATTCGTAATCGAAATCGGCGGGATTGGCTCCCTGATTGTGCTGGAGGATGGTCTCGGCCTTGTCGAGCGCCTTGACCCAGCGGGCTTCGGGCGTGGCGCAGGCTTCGTACTCCTCCCAAAGCGTCCGGATGCGTGCTGCGGCTTCTGCGGGCAGCAGGGGCGTGAGCCGCTCCATGGCCGCAAGTTCCGCCGCGGCCTTGGAGGCGGGGTCGCACTGCGCAACGGCCGGGATGTCGCCTTCGTAAGCCTCCCCGAGGTCGTGGACCAGGCACATCGCAAGGACCCGAGGCAGGTCGAGTTCCGGTTTTTCGTCCGCAAGGACGAGGGCCAGCAGGGCCAGCCGCCACGTGTGTTCGGCGGTGCTTTCGTGCCGTCCGGTCGAGGTGCGGGCCGAGCGCAGGACGTTTTTCAGCCGTTCGGCTTCGCGCATGAATTGCAGGTATCGTTCCAGTTTTTCCATCTCCGGGATTCTGTTTCGGGACCGTAAAGATACGATATGTCGGATTAAATCGCTAACTTTGCGGTGTTTTTAGATTCGCCATGATTTCATTAGACAACCTTACCGTCAGTTATGGGGGCTGGACCCTTTTCGACAATATTTCGTTCCTGATCAACCCGAAGGACCGCATCGGACTGGTGGGCAAGAACGGAGCGGGCAAAACCACGCTCCTGCGCATCATCACGGGCGAACAGCAGCCCACGTCGGGCGCCGTGACGCTCAACGGCGACTGCACGATCGGATACCTGCCGCAGACGATGCGCGTGGCGGACACCACGACGCTCGCGGAGGAGACCGCCAAGGCCTTCGAGGAGGTGTTGCGGCTCGAGGCCGAGATCGAGGCCCTGACGCGCGAGATCGCCGAGCGCACCGACTACGAAAGCCCCGAATACGAACAGCTCCTGCACCGCCTGAACGACGCGCAGGACCACTATCATATCCTCGGCGGCGAGACCCGCGACGCGGACATCGAGAAGACGCTGCTGGGCCTCGGGTTCAAACGGTCGGATTTCGGGCGCGCCACGAGCGAGTTCTCGGGCGGCTGGCGCATGCGTATCGAGCTGGCGAAACTGCTGCTCAGGCGGCCCTCGATCTTCCTGCTGGACGAACCGACGAACCATCTCGACATCGAGTCGATTCAGTGGCTCGAAGAGTATCTCCGGAATTACAACGGCGCGGTGCTGCTCATTTCGCACGACCGCGCCTTTCTGGACAACGTCACCAACCGCACGGTCGAACTGTCGCTGGGCAAGATCACCGATTACAAGGTCTCCTATTCGAAATACGTCGTCCTGCGCGCCGAGCGCCGGGCGCAGCAGATGGCGGCCTACGAGAACCAGCAGCGGATGATCGAGAAGACCGAGGAGTTCATCGAGAAATTCCGTTACAAACCCACCAAGTCGAACCAGGTGCAGTCGCGCATCAAGCAGCTGGAGCGGCTGGACCGTCTCGAGATCGAGGAAGAGGACCTCGCCACGCTCAACATCAAGTTTCCGCCCGCGCCCCGCTCGGGGCAGATCGTCGCGGAGATCAGCGAGGCCGGCATGTCGTTCGGCGAGAAACATGTCTTCAGCGGCGCGAATTTCGTCATCGAGAAGGGCGACAGGATCGCGTTGGTGGGCCGCAACGGCGAGGGCAAGACGACCCTCGCACGCATGCTGATCGGCCAGCTGACGCCCACCGAAGGGTCGGTGCGCCTCGGGGCGAACGTCAATATCGGCTATTACGCCCAGAATCAGGACGATCTGATGGACGGCGATTTCACGGTCTACGACACGCTGGACCGTGTGGCCGTGGGCGACATCCGGACCCGCCTGCGCGACATTCTGGGGGCGTTCCTGTTCCGCGGCGAGGACATCGACAAGAAGGTCAAGGTTCTCTCGGGCGGCGAGCGGGCGCGTCTGGCGATGGCCCGTATGATGCTCGAACCGCGCAACCTGCTGGTGCTGGACGAGCCGACGAACCACATGGACATGCGCTCGAAGGACATCCTCAAGAACGCCATTATGAAGTACGACGGCACGGTGGTCGTGGTGTCGCACGACCGCGAATTCCTCGACGGCATGGTCGAGAAGGTCTACGAGTTCCGCGACGGCGGGGTGAAGGAGTATCTGGGCGGCATCTACTATTTCCTCGAAAAGCGCAAGCTGGAGTCGTTGCAGGAGATCGAGCGGCGCGACGCTCCGGCCAAAACGCCTGCGAAAGGCGACGAACCGAAGCCGGCCGTATCCGGAAAGCTCTCCTACGAGCAGAGGAAGGAGCAGGAGAAGCAGCTGCGCAAAGCGAAAAAGGTCGTGGAGACGATCGAGGCGGAGCTGGCCGACATCGAGAAGCGGATCGCGGAGTACGATGCGCGGTTCGCCGCCGCGACCGAATACAACGAGGCCGACTACAAGGCTTACAACGAACTGAAAACCCGTTACGACCACCAGATGCACGAGTGGGAGAAGGCGTCGTACGAACTGGAAATCGTAGCGGATTAGCCCGCTTGAAATCAAAAATCGGGATGCGGGGAATGGAATGCAGAATGAATAATGCATAATGTCATCCTGAGCGAAGCGAAGGATCTTTTGGAAGATAATATGCAGGGACATTATTACGTATATATGATGGGCAGTGCCAGCGGCAGGGCTTTGTACGTTGGAGTAACAAATGATCTCCAACGTCGGGTTCTGGAACATAAAAATGGAGAAACAGCAGGATTTACAAGCCGTTATCGGTGTTATGCCTTACTTTATTACGAGCCTTATTCGGACGTTCGAGATGCAATAGCCAGAGAGAAGCAGATCAAAGGATGGTTGCGGGAACGAAAAGAGCGATTGATAGAAACGATGAATCCGGGCAGAGTGGATCTTGCCGCTGATTTTTAGATTCTTCGCTGTGCTCAAAATGACAAATATAACAATTTACACGATGGATAGCAACCTTATTTTCGGGATTCGTCCCGTGGCCGAAGCGATCGAGGCCGGAAAGCAGATCGAGAAACTCTACATCCGCAAGGGCGCCGAAGGGCAGCTGATGCAGGAGCTGAAAGATCTTTGCATGCGCCACCGTCTGCATTATCAGGAGGTTCCGGTCGAGAAGCTCAACCGTCTGACGCGCGGCAACCACCAGGGCGTCGTGGCGCAGACCGCGGCCATCGAGTATGTGCAGCTGACCGACATTCTGGAACGTGTGCCCGAAGACGAGACGCCGCTCGTGGTGTTGTTCGACGGGGTGACCGACGTGCGGAATTTCGGGGCCATCGCCCGCTCGGCCGAGTGTGCCGGGGCGCACGGGCTGATCACGCCGCTGAAGAACTCGGCGCCCGTGAACGCCGAGGCGATCCGTTCGTCGGCCGGTGCGCTGACGACGATTCCCGTGTGCCGCGTCGGCTCGGTCCGCAATACGCTCAAGGCATTGCAGGCGGAGGACTTTCAGGTCGTGGCCGCCACGGAGAAGAGCCGCAAACTGCTCTACGATGCCGATTTCCGCCGTCCTACGGTGATCGTGATGGGCGCCGAGGATACGGGCATCTCGAAAGAGGTGCTCAAACTCTGCGACGAGCAGCTGGCCATTCCGCTGATCGGCCACATCGAGTCGCTCAACGTCTCGGCCGCGGCGGCCGTGATGCTGTTCGAGGTCGTGCGCCAGCGCATCGGGCCGGAGAACTGAAAGGAGGAGACGGAGTCCCGTCATTGCGAGGAGCGCAGCGACGCGGCAATCCTTGCGGCGTTACGACACTCTCCGCAGATGGCCGCGGCATCTGACGACGCCTCGCCATGACGAACGAATATGCAAAGCCGATAATCAAAATCATAATTCTGTGAAAGCCAAACTCGAATACTGCCTGCGCTGGCTCCGCGAAGGGGCCGTGCGGGTCGTGCGGTCGTACCCGGTCGAAACGCTCCTGGCGCTCTACGCCTGCATCCGGTGCCTGCTCACCTACGAACTCGACTGGAGCGAGGAGGAATTGTTTAATAGACTCGGCCTCGTGCCGCTGTTCTTCGCTCTGGCGCTTGCCGTCAACAACCTGGCGGGGCGCGGACCGTGGCGGAAAGTCTATTGGGTCGTGTGGGCGCCGATCGTGCCGCTGACGCTTTGGAGCGGTCTCGGCGACTGGGTCGAAAGCGCGTCTTTCCGCATTTCGCTCGGCATACTGGCGCCGCTGCTGTTGCTGTTGAGCCTGCGGGCCGTGCGCAACGACCGGTTCGTCAACGGCGCGCTCGTCTGGCTGCGCTCGGGTGCGCTGGCCCTGCTGTTCGCCAATGTCGCGCTGGGGCTGTTCTATGCGATACTCTATTCGGCGACCTATATCTTCGGCCTCGACGGAGCGTGGATCGAACACGTCGCGGTGTGGGCCGTGACGATCTGCGAGACGCTGGCCGTGCCGCTGCTGTTCCTGATGATGGCCGACCGCTGGCGGGACGCCGAACTGCGCGGCAGCCGCATCCTCGAAATGCTGCTGAACTACATCGTGACCCCCGCGCTGCTGATCTACGCCGCAATCCTCTACCTCTACATGGCCAAAATCCTCGTCACGTGGACGCTGCCCGAGGGCGGCGTGGCCTATCTGGTCTTCGGGTTCACGATGACGGCGCTGGCCGTGAAGGCGCTGGGGCGGCTGCTTGAAAAACGGATTTACGACTGGTTTTTCGACCGTTTCAGCCTTGTGTCGCTGCCCGTGCTGACGCTGTTCTGGATCGGCGTGGTGCGCCGCACGAACGAATACGGCCTGACCGAACCGCGCGTCTACCTCGTGGTGTGCGGCGGTCTGATGACCCTCTGCGTGCTGTTGTTCCTTTCGCAGCGTACGGGCCGTTACCTGTGGGTGTGTCTTGCGGCATGGGTGAGCTTCGCCGCGCTGGCTTACGTTCCCTTCCTCGAGCCGGAGCGTATCGCCGTGCAGTCGCAGACGCAGCGCGCGGAGCGGGTGGCGGAGCGGCTCGGACGCCTCGGCGGGGACGGACGGCTGCTGCTGACGCCGATGCCGCTGGCCGATACCGTTTATAAGAAGGAGTACCGGAAACTCTACGAGTCGCTCGACTATATCCGCCGCGACAGCGCGGCTTTCGCCCGTTTCGGCGTGAAGGACCTCGACGATCTGGCCGCGATTTTTCCCGAAGCGATGCGCGATTACGTGAGGTGGGGCTATGATTGGAGCTGTGTCGATACATGTGTCGATACCAATATTATTGAACTGGAGGCGCCCGTTAATGTCCGGTTCGAGGTAAATGCGGAATATCCGCATTATTATACGAATCTCCGGAACTGGTACAACGATCATAGTTATGATGTCAGCAACGATACGCTTCGTCTGTTTTTGGGGGAGGAGTGTGCCGTGTACCGGATTTCCTGTCGGGATTTGCTGGAACGCCAGCTGGAAAGGAGCGGATTCGATCCGGCCGAAGCGTGCGAGCCTGCGCCGGAGCAGTTGTTGCGGTTGTTGGATTACCGCGATGACCGTTGCCGGATTCTGTTCGAAAATATTAAGTTGGAACGTACGGATTCTGCCGTTGTAATACAGGGAATGGCGATCAATGCTGTGCTGATGCGATGACCTCCCTCTATGTGCATCCCCGGCTGGGCGAGGTGACCCTCTCGCAGACCGTGCGCGCCCGCCGCATTTCGATTTCGGTGCGTGCCACGGGTGCCGTGCGGCTTTCGTTCCCCTGCGGGGTGCCGCAAAAACGGGCTTTGGATTTTCTGGAGCAAAAAGCGGAATGGATCGGGGCGGCGCGCGAACGGCTCGCCCGCAAGCGGGCATCCCTGCCTCCGCAGTTGCCGCCCGAGGAGCGGAAAGCCCGTATCGAGGAGCTGCGCCGTGCGGCGAAAGCCGACCTGCCGGGCCGCATCGGGCGACTGTCGGAGGCGACGGGCCTGAAGTACGAAAAACTTTCGATCCGCGCCTCGCGCACGAAGTGGGGGAGTTGCTCGGGGCGCAACCACATCTCGTTGAGCCTCTTTCTGATGACTCTTCCGGAGCACCTGCGCGACTATGTGATCGTCCACGAACTCTGCCACACGGTTCACCACGACCATTCGCCCCGTTTCCATGCCTTGGTCGACCGTCTGGTCGGAGGGCGTGAAAAAGCCCTTAACCGGGAGTTAAGGGCTTTCACGATTCGTTAGCGGGAATTTTCTATCGGGAGAGAGCCTGTTTCTCGCGTTTCCAGGTTGTGGCACAGAATGCCGTGGCAAGCAGGCTGGCGACAATGAACATCCAGAAGGTGGCGTTCCATCCCAGCGAGTTGTCGTTGGCGACCGAACCCATGACGATTTTCGCCAGCACGGCGTCGCCGAACAGGTAGCCGAACAACCCGACGAATCCTGCGGCCGTTCCGGCTGCATTCTTCGGCACGAGGTTCAGCGCCTGAATGCCGATCAGCGCCACGGGACCGTAGATGCAGAACCCGATTTCGCAGAGCGCCGTGTAGACGACCGTGCGGCCGATGGCGGCAGGGTCGCCGCCGAAGATTTCAGCCAGCGACTGGGCAATGGGAGCGGCTTTCCAATAGACCAGAATGCCGATTAGCACCAACACCATGTAGATCACGTTGGCCGGGGCGCAGCGTCCCTTGAAGAATTTGGCCGAGATCCATCCGCAGATGATCGTTCCGGGGACGCCCGCGTAGTTGTGCAGCGAGAAGGCCAGGTTGCTCTGCGAGGCATCCATGATATTCATCTCCTGCAGGTAGACCGGCGCCCAGTCGCTGATGCCGTAACGCACCAGATAGACGAAAGCGTTGGCCAGGGCGATGAGCCAGAGAATCTTGTTCTTGAAAATGTAGTCGACGAAGAGTTTTTTGAAGGGGATTTTCTGTTCTTCTCCCTTGGCGGCCTTTACCGCCGAGTAATCGTTGCGGTATTCGTCGATGGGAGGCAGCCCGCAGGCCTGGGGCGTGTCGCGCAGCGCCCACCAGCAGAAAACGGCCAGAAGAAGCGCCACGCAACTCGGGAAGATGAAGGCTGCACGCCACGTGTCGCCCCATCCCAGCATGGCGAAGATGGCGATTCCGGCGGTTACGAGCAGTCCCAGCGAGCCACTGCCGATCGTGTGCGACGTATTCCATACCGACATTTTGAAACTGCGTTCGTTCTGGGAGAACCAGTGGGCCATGATACGCCCGCAGGGAGGCCATCCCATGCCCGAAAGCCAGCCCACCAGCAGCATCAGACCGAAGATAATGCTTACGTTGATGCCGGGATTTGTGTGGCTGTAAGGGATCAGTCCCGTGCAAATCATCAGCAACGATGAGAGAATAAGTCCTACGACAAGGAATTTGCGTGCGTCGGAACGGTCGGAAAGGCTGCCCATGATGAACTTGCTGAAGGCATAGGCGATCGAGATCGCCGAACCCGCGAGTCCTACGCTGGCCTTGTCGAGGAGTCCCGACTCGATCATGCCTGGCGCTGCGAGCGAAAGATTCTTGCGCACCAGATAGTAGGCTGCGTATCCCAGAAACGCACCCAAAAATACGCGCAGACGCATCTGCGCGTATTTGGCCGGGATTTTGTCCTGGGAGAGCCTCGGTTTGGGAGCCGGAGGATTAAAAAAATTGAACATTTTAAGCTTGGGTTAAAGTCCGTTTAAGCTTCAAAGATATAATTTTTCGCCATCTTCGTGAAACTTTCGACCTGCGCATCGATCCATGCCTGGTCGCGGCCCAGTTCGCGGGCCATCGTTTCGGCGACCTTCGGGGCGGCGGCCATCGCCTCGCGGGCGTCGACGAACAGCAGCCGCACGCGGCGCGCCAGCACGTCCTCGACCGTGAGGGCCATCTCCTCGCGCACGGCCCAAACCACCTCGGCAAGCGTGTAGCCGAACTTCGGAGAGAGCTTTTCGCCCAGCGCCGGGTTTTCCTTGATCAGATTCAGGATCTTCGGCTCGTCCGAACCGTAAACGTACATATGGTCGGCGAGGTTGGGATTCTTGCGGTAGCCGTGGATGTGGAATTTCTTGGTCACGCACTTGCGCCGGGGAAGTCCCGCTACTTCGATGGCCTTGTCCACCGTGTCCTCGGCCATCAGGCGGTAGGAGGTCCACTTGCCGCCGGTGATCGTCACCAGACCGTTGTCCGAGGTGATGACCTTGTGGCTGCGCGAAATCTCCTTCGTGTTCTTGCCCTCCTTCTTGGGCGCCGCCAGCGGACGCTGACCCGCGAATACCGAGAGGATGTCCTTGTAGGTGGGCGCCGGGTTCATGTAGAGTCCCGCGGTGCCGAGGATGAAGTCGATCTCCTCCTTCAGCGGACGCGGCTCCTCCTCCGGGGTGGGGCGCACGATGTCGGTCGTTCCGACCACGACCTTGTCGTGCCAGGGCACGGCGAACAGCACGCGGCCGTCCGAGGTCTTGGGAACCATGATCGCATAGTCGCTCTGCAGGAATTTCATGTCCAGCACGAGGTGCACGCCCTGGCTCGGGGTGACCATCTTGCGGTGTTCGGGGCTGTCCATGTGCATGATGTCGTCGACGAAGCAGCCGGCGGCGTTCACGACGCTGCGCGCCTTGATCGAATACTCCTCGCCGGTGGTGTTGTCGACGAACTTCACGCCGGCGACCTTGCCCGCCTCATTGTGCAGGATGCCCGTCACGGTGGCCTCGTTGACGACCGTGCCGCCGTTCTCGACGCAGGTCTGGGCGAGGTTGATGGCCATGCGCGAGTCGTCGAACTGTCCGTCGTGGTAGACCACGCCGCCCTTCAGCCCCTTTTCGACCGAGGTGGGGATGTATTTCATCACTTTCTTGGCGGAGATGTACTTCGAACGTCCGTAGCCGAAGCCGAACGAGAGCAGGTCGTAGAAGGTCAGGCCGCAGAAGTAAAGGAAATTGTCCCAGTAGCGGTAGTTCGAAATGACGAACGCCTGGTCCTTCACCAGATGCGGGGCGTTGGCCTTCATGCGGCCGCGCTCGCGCAACGCTTCAAGCACCAGCATCACGTCGCCCTTTTGCAGGTAGCGCACGCCGCCGTGCACGAGTTTGGTCGAACGGCTCGACGTACATTTCGCAAAGTCGGTCTTCTCCAGGCAGGCTACGCTCATGCCGCGCGTGGCTGCATCCACCGCGACGCCGAGTCCGGTCGCACCGCCGCCTACGACTACCATGTCCCAGATTTTGCCCTTGTCGGACAACTTTTTGATTTGTGATGCTCTTTCCATAAATATCGGTTTGATGATTGATTTCGTTTCGGAACAAAAGTACAAATCATTTCGGCGATTTCAAAATAAAAAACCTTTTAATTTGAAATATTCTGATCGGGCATGCAATTTCTTGCGGGAGTGAAAATAATCGCGGCGGAATGTTCGTGTTTCGAATATTTTTCGTATATTAGTCTCTCAAAACTTTAAAATTTTAATTGCGCATGAACAAACCAGGTGAAGAACCACTTTTGAGCCTTCCGGAACGGCACAGCCGTATTTTGTCGCTGTTGCAGCAGAACGGCTCGATTTCGGTGACACAGCTCTCCGAGCTTTTCAAGGTTTCGGAAGTGACCATCCGCAAGGACCTGTCCTACCTCGAACAGCAGAAGAAACTCTACCGGACGCATGGCAGCGCCATTCTTATAAGCCCTTATATCAGCGATCGCCACGTCAACGAGAAAGAGAAGAAGAACGTCGCCGAGAAGCGGGCGATCGGTGCCGCCGCCGCGGCCCTCGTGTCGCAGGACGATTCGATCATCATCGCTTCGGGCACGACGATGGCCTTTCTGGCCCGGGAGATCAAACCCGTAGGCCGCCTGACGGTCATCACGGCGGCGGTTCCCGTGACGCAGATTCTCTCGCAGCACGCCGATGTGGACGTCATCCAGCTGGGCGGCATCACCCGGAGCAGTTCGGTTTCGGTCGTGGGACCCTTTGCCGAGTCGATGCTCCGCAATTTCAACTGCAGCAAGCTGTTTGTCGGTGTCGACGGCATCGATACCGAGTTCGGGCTGACGACGACCAACATGCTCGAGGCATCGCTGAACGGCGCGATGATCAACGCCGCGCAGAAGGTCGTGGTGCTGGCCGACAGTTCGAAGTTCGGGCGCCGCGGATTCAGCAAGATCTGCGACCTGGAGGCGGTGGACCGCATCATCACCGACAGCGGCGTGCAGCCCCTCTATCTGGAGCGCCTGCGCGAACGCGGAATCGAGGTGACGGTGGTGGATGTCTGATATGCCATTCTTCCCCGAACGTGGAATCATAAAAAAGCGGCCGTGAACATCACGGCCGCTTTCAGGTTAAGCGAAAAATAGAGGTTCGGCACGGTTTATCATTTCGGTTCCGGTTTACGGTAAAAGTCACCTGCATGTTGGAAGTCGAATCCTATCATTTTTTCATTATACGTGTCTTTCATTTTGGAAATCGTGATCTCTATTTTGATATTTGTCCAATGTGCCGGATTAGCTACCGTAGGCTTTTTATCATAAAATTGGTAATAATCCGCATTCGGAGTTTCGATGACGTATGCAGGTGCGCCGCAATATTTCTCGATCGCCTGGACGACCTCTTCCCGCGTGGCCGTCTTACTCTTTAAACCGAAAACGGCAAAGTCCGAGATATTGTGCCAATTATCGGAACGCGGTCCGATGCTGATGCTGTTTACAAGGCAGTCGGCTTCATCGAGTTCCTGCGCCGTGGGGTTGAATAGCGTAGCCTCGATTCTCTCTCCCTTCCCGTTGGTTAAAGTTACGGCCCAAAATTCGTTTTCGCCGGTAGGAGGAATTTTGGTGTTGACTGAGCCGCTTTTATAATTCGAGGTCTGCATCAGGTCGATAAGTTTGCAGGGAAATTCGATTTTGCAACCGTTGAGAACAAATCCCGACTCCCAGAACGCCTCCGGGATGTTTACAATGTCTGTTTGTGCAATGACCGCATCTCCTGGCCCGAGGCTCAGCAATCCCAGCATCAGTAGCGCTTTTTTATACATATCTTTAGCGGCTGTCTGACGAATCGGCCGGTCGTTATTTCAGCAGGGCTTGCAGCCGCTCGGGGTAGTCGGTGGTGATGTAGTCCACGCCCAGCCCGATGAAATACTTCATGTCCTCCTCCGAATCCACGGTCCAGACGTTGACTTCGAGACCCAGATCGTGCGCCTCCTTCACCCATTGGGGATGCTTGCGCAGCACGCCCATCGAGTAGTCGATGCCGGCCAGCCCCAGTTTCTTGATGCTCTTGGGAGCCAGGTCGCCGTTGAGGTAGTAGATTTTGGTGTCGGGAATGAGCTTCTTGAATGCCATGCAGGCGTTGATCGAGAAGGCGATGATCTCCGTCTGGTCCAGCACGCCGTATTTCTTGAGCTGCTTGACGATCTTTTTGGCGGCGAGGTCTTCGCGGTTGTAATCCGAAAGCGACTTCATTTCGAGAATCAGGCGCGTGTCGGGTTTCGAGGCGACGAGTTTCAGGTAGGCGTCGAACGTGGGGATGTTCTCGCCGTTGGGCAGCACGATGGCCGTGATCTCCTTGGCGGTGGCTTTCTCCATGTTGACGTCCGTGCCTTTGTAAATGCGGTCGTGGTTGACGATCAGTTTGTCGTCGGCGGTGAGCCATACGTCGATTTCCGAGCCGAAGACACCGACGGCGTCGGCTTTCGTGAACGAAGCGATCGAGTTCTGCGCCGATTCGGGGGCTGTCCAGTAACCGCGGTGTGCGATTACCTTGGGTTGGGCTGCGACGGCGCCTCCTGCTAACAGCATGGCGGCGGCCAAAATGAGGTTTTTTGTCATATCGTTTGAAATGTTAGTTGGTGACTTCTGAAACGAAACCATTACAAAGGTAGCAAACATTTCCGGATTTACAAGTCGAAAGGGAGGCAAAACTTTCGTTTGCATAAGGATGTCGCCGCAGCCGTTTTCGGGGATTCCGGGCATGAAATGGTCGATTTTTATTGTTAATTGAAGCAAAATTATGCCGGGCGTCACGGATTTTTTTCCTATCTTCGTGCAATCCGAATCCGGATACTCAAACTTAAAACCACAAAATAAGAGCCATGAAAGAAAAAGTCAGCAAGAAATTCAATGAACTTTACGGCGAAGGAGCCATCCTGTTCGCCTCTCCGGGCCGCATCAACCTGATCGGCGAGCATACGGACTACAACGGGGGCTTCGTCTTCCCGGGGGCGGTCGATAAGGGTATTGTCGCGGCGATCCGGCTCAACGGCACGGACAAGGTGCGCGCTTATGCGCTCGACCTGGGCGAAAGCTCGGAGTTCGGTCTGAACGAGGCGGACAAACCGGCCGAGAGCTGGGCGTGCTACATCTTCGGCGTCTGCCGCGAGATTCAGAAGCGCGGCGGCAAGATCGGCGGTTTCGACACGGTGTTTGCCGGAGACGTGCCCCTGGGCGCCGGCATGTCGTCGTCGGCAGCGCTGGAGTCAACCTACGCCTTTGCGCTGAACGACCTCTATAACTGCGGTATCGACAAGTTCGAACTGGCGAAGATCGGTCAGTCGACCGAGCACAACTACTGCGGCGTGAACTGCGGCATCATGGACCAGTTCGCCTCGGTGTTCGGCAAGAAGGGCAACCTGATCCGTCTGGACTGCCGTTCGCTGGAATACGCCTACTTCCCGTTCGACCCGAAGGGCTATAAGTTGGTTCTGCTGGATTCGCGCGTGAAGCACGAACTGGTAGGCTCTCCGTACAACGACCGCCGCGCTTCCTGCGAGCGCGTTGCGAAAGTGCTGGGGCAGGAGTTCCTGCGCGGCGCCACGATGGAGCAGCTCGAAGCCGTCAAGGATCGGATTTCGGAGGAGGACTACAAGCGCGCCCGCTATGTGATCGGCGAGGAGAAGCGCGTTCTGGACGTATGCGAAGCGCTCGAAAAGGGCGACTACGAGACGGTCGGCAAGCGCATGTACGAGACCCACTGGGGCATGTCGAAGGACTACGAAGTGTCGTGCGAGGAGCTGGACTTCCTGGCGGAGGTCGCCGAGGAGTGCGGCGTGACGGGTTCGCGCATCATGGGCGGCGGCTTCGGCGGCTGCACGATCAACCTGGTGAAGGACGAACTTTACGACAACTTCATCGCCACGGCCAAGGAGAAGTTCAACGCCAAATACGGCCACGAACCGAAGGTTTACGACGTCGTGATCTCCGACGGTTCGCGCCGGCTGTAATTTTCGATGATTGCGGCGCATCCGCCGCAATCACCCCCCCCCCGAACGGGACGAATGGAGCATACGTCATCCATTCGTCCCGTTTTTACGATGTATGCCTCGCTGATCAAAAACGACGGAACTTTCGGGGGGGGCAATCCGTGGACGGCTTCGGTCGAATTGAAAACAGCGGACTCTTGTGGTCCGCTGTTTCAGTCGAATATCTTTTGCAGCATCACCTCGTCGTGATAGCCGTTGGGCCGCCATAGCCAGTCGCGTTTGACGCCGATCTCGGTGAATCCCGCGCTGCGGAACAGGCGCAGGCTCGCTTCGTTGTCGGCACCGACGTTGCACCACAGCTGATGCGCGCGCAGCGTATCGTGTGCATAGCGGCAGAGGGTTTCCACGGCGTCGGAGGCGTAGCCGCGTCCCCGGTCGCTCTGTTCGTAGATGAGGATGCCGATGCCTGCCCGGCGGTGGATCGGGTCGTATTCGAACAGGTCGATCGCCCCGACCGGCTTGGAACTCAACAGCGTCTCGATGATCAGCCGCAGTTGTCCGTCGCAGAGCACCCCGACGATGTCCTGATGCCGTTCGACGAAGCGCTCCAGCTGATGACGCGAGAACGGCTCCGTCGTCCCGCTGACCGGCCAGATGTCGCAGTCGTTCTCCCACTCGTACATCAGGTCGACGTCGCCCGGCTCCACGGCCCGCAGGCGGATGGTGCGGCCCTCGATGTTCATTACAATCCGATGATCTTGTTGCGGATCAGCATGGCCACGCCCCAGGCGTTGGCGTTCTCGGTCATCTTCGACACGCGGAACTTGGTGTCCTTGTAGACCAGGTTGAGCGAATATTTGTTCGTCGCCGATTTGAGCGGCAGCATGATGTAGTCGCCCGCCGCCGCGAGGTTGCCGCCGACGATGACCGTCTCGGGGTTGAACGTGTTGATCAGGAAAGCCACGGCCTTGCCGACCTTCTCGCCCGCCTCCTCGATCAGTTCGATCGAAAGGTTGTCGTCGTTCTTCGCCGCAGTGATGATGTCGTCGATGTGGATGGTCTTCTGCTGGTCGTATTTCTCCTTGAGGATGGTGTTCACGCCCTTTTGGATCAGGTGGCACATCTTGTCCTCGATGGCGATGCCCGAAACCTCGGTTTCGAGGCAGCCCTTCTTGCCGCACGAGCAGATGATCTCGTTGTCGAAGAAGGGAATGTGGCCGAACTCGCCGGCGAAGCCGCTCTTGCCGTAGTAGAGCTGTCCGTCGACCACGATGCCGATGGCCACGCCGCGGCCCATGTGGAGGTACAGCACGTTGCTCTCGTCCTTCGATTTGCCGCAGGTGTATTCGGCATAGCAGCGGGCGCGGGTGTCGTTCTCCAGCAGTACGCGGATGCCGACGCGCTCTTCGAGCAAGTCGCGCAGCGACTGTTCGCTCGACGTGAAGTATTTGTAACTGCGGCCCGTGTCGGGGTTCACGCGTCCCGTCATGCAGACGCCCAGCCCGAGAATCTTGCCCCGGTCGATGCCGCATGCGGCGATGAAGTTCTCGATGCCCGAGCAGATGCGCTCGATGCACTGCGGACGGTCGAGCAGCTCGAACGTGAAGTCGTTCTCCTCTTTGATGATGTTGTTTTGCAGATCGGTGATCAGGAAGCGCATGTTGTCACGACCGACGTTCACCCCGGCGAAATAGATTGCCGAGTTGGCCAGGCCGAAGATGTTGGGGCGCCGTCCGCCCGGGGTTTCCACCTTGCCCAGGTCTGTCACGATGTTCTCGTCGACCAGTTCCTGAACCAGTTTGGTGATCGTGGGGACACTGATGTGAAGCTCTTTGGTAAGCTCCGAAAGCGTGCATTCTCCGTTGACAGCCATGTGCGCGATGATGTTGCGCTTGATGATGCTGTTTTTGTGCGTAATGCCCTTCAGGGCGTCGTCTTCGTGTTTGTTGAAAAATTCGGTAAGTGATGTCATCCTTCCAGGCTCATTTTTAACTAACTCTGCAAATATATACACTATCTTTAATAAATGCAATAAGTTTTTAATAAAATTTAATAAATTTTGCTTCAAAATGAGGGGTAAAAAATTAACGCCCTGAAAATCAGGGCGTTAATTTTTAAGCGAAACTTTTTGTTTTACAGCGTCGATTTCGATTCCACGACTGCGTTGGGGTCCACCTTGCGGATGAGTCCCTGCAACACGCTGCCGGGGCCGAGTTCGGTGAATTCCGTCACGCCGTCGGAGAGCATGTTGCGCACGATGTAGGTCCAGCGCACGGGGGCCGTCAGCTGGGCGATCAGGTTGGCCTTGATGGCGGCGGGATCGGTATAGGGCTTGGCGTCGACGTTCTGGTAAACGGGGCATACGGGCGTTTGGAACGGCGCTTCGGCGATGGCTTTCTCGAGTTCCTGCTTGGCAGGCTCCATCAGCGGCGAGTGGAACGCTCCGCCCACCGGCAGGCGCAGCGCACGGCGCGCTCCGGCGGCCTTGGCTTTCTCGCAGGCGGCGTCTACGGCCTCCACGGCTCCCGAGATCACCAGCTGGCCCGGGCAGTTGTAGTTGGCGGCGACGACCACGCCGTCGACCGACGCGCAGATCTCCTCCACGACCTTGTCTTCCAGACCGAGAATGGCGGCCATCGTTCCGGGCTGCGCCTCGCAGGCGGCCTGCATGGCCATGGCGCGCTTCGAAACGAGCTTCAGACCGTCCTCGAACGAGAGCGCTCCGGCGACCACGAGGGCCGAGAATTCGCCTAAAGAGTGTCCGGCGGCGGCATCGGGCTTCACGCCCAGCGCCTTGGCCATGATCACCGAGTGGAGGAATACGGCGGGCTGGGGGACGCGGGTCTGCTTCAGTTCTTCGTCCGTACCGGCGAACATGATGTCGGTGATGCGGAAACCGAGGATCTCGTTGGCTTTCTCGAAGAGTTCCTTCGCAGCCGGAACGTTGTCGTAGAGGTCTTTGCCCATTCCGACGGCCTGGGCGCCCTGGCCCGGGAATACGTATGCGTGCTTCATAATTTTTTTGCGAATTTTATGTTTGCGGAGGCAAAGATACGAATTTATTTCCTAAATTTGCACCGCAATGGTTCACAAAGGGCCGGGCAAGGCCCCGTGTGATTAAATGGGAATGCCGTGAAAATCGGCAGCAGTTCCCGCTGCTGTAAGTTCCGATAGTTGCCGCGACACGCTGAAAGCCACTGGTCCGAGAGGGCCGGGAAGGCGTTGCGGCAGGAACGAGCCAGAAGACCTGCCTTGCAGCTTCCCGACGAGGAAGAATCTTTTTTCGGGGTGTGTCTGCGGAGAACGGAGCATCGCAAGTCTTGGTATTTCGTGGCTGAAATACGGGTATGGACGTGAAAAAGGTTCGATTCAGAGAGGCTCTCGAACCTACGCTTTCAAAAAATATCATAAAATTGCAAATCACTGATAATCATATATTATATACAATGCAGAGTAAATCTAAATCTTTCTAAATACCTTTTGCTATTTCAATTTTTGGGTGTATATTTGGGTGTAGAAATTCAAACGCACCCAAATATGAATATCAAACGTAACATCATTTTTGCATTGGAGGGCCGGAAGAAGAACGGTGTGCCAATCGTGGAGAACGTGCCTATCCGTATGCGTGTCATATACGCAAGCCAACGCATCGAGTTTACAACAGGCTACCGGATTGACGTAGCCAAATGGGATGCCGACAACTGAAATACTATGCCGAAATGCAAAACGTGTTCAAGGAGTTTGAGGTACAGGAAACCATGCCCACCACCCAACAGCTAAAGGATGCGTTCAATCTGCGGATGAAAGACAGCAGTGAAGAACAGCAGGAAGAAGCGCAGATAAGTTTTTGGGAAGTGTTCGATGAGTTTGTAAAAGAGTGTGGCAACCAGAATAATTGGACGGTATCCACATACGAGAAATTTGCAGCGGTGAGAAATCACCTCAAAGAGTTCAAGGAAGATGTAACCTTTGAATACTTCAACGAGTTCGGGCTGAACGAGTATGTTAATTTCTTGCGTGATAAAAAGGAATTGAGAAACAGCACCATCGGTAAACAGATTGGGTTTCTCAAATGGTTCCTGCGTTGGAGCTTCAAAAAAGGGTATCATCAGAACATTGCATACGACGCATTCAAACCAAAATTGAAAACAACCCCTAAAAAGGTAATATTCCTAACATGGGATGAACTGAACAAGCTGAAAGATTATCAGATACCACATGACAAGCAGTATTTGGAACGTGTCAGGGATGTCTTTCTGTTCTGTTGTTTCACGAGTTTACGATATTCGGATGTTCGTAATCTTAAAAGAAGTGATATTAAGCCCGACCACATTGAAGTCACCACAGTCAAGACTGCGGACAGCCTGATAATCGAACTGAACGACCACAGCAAAGCGATTCTTGAAAAATACAAGGATGTTCATTTCGAGAACCACATGGCATTACCCGTCATCAGCAATCAGAAGATGAACGATTATCTGAAAGAACTGGGTGAACTGGCGGAAATCAACGAACCTGTACGGGAAACCTACTACAAGGGAAATGAGCGCATAGATGAAGTCACGCCCAAATACGCATTGTTAAGTTCCCATGCCGGAAGAAAGACTTTCATCTGTAATGCGTTGGCACTCGGAATTCCGGCACCGGTGGTCATGAAATGGACGGGACACAGTGACTACAAAGCCATGAAACCCTACATTGACATAGCAGATGACATCAGGGTAAACGCCATGAACAAATTTAATCAACTATAAAAGTATCAATTAGTTTCATAAACAGTTATCAATAAGTATATTTGCAGAAACCATTATCACAATATGAACAACAAGGAATCCAACATAGAAAAAACGGACTTAAATGCGTTCATACACGCAGTCGGTTCGGAAATAGAACAGGCACAAGTAAGACTGATTGTCGCAGCCAATGCGCAAATGCTGTTCCACTACTGGAAAGTGGGCAACTATATTCTCTATCATCAGCAACAGCATGGGTGGGGAAGTAAAATCATCAAGCAATTGGCAAAGGCTATCCGGTTCAATTATCCCGAAAAGAAAGGCTATTCGGAACGCAACCTTACTTATATGTGCCAATTCGCACGGACATATCCGCTGAGTGTGCTAAGAAGTTTCATTGATACGGATGTAAGACTATCTGTTCCAAACATACAGAATGTGACAAACGAAGTATTGAAACGAGAAAACCGTTTCTGCCATTTACAGGATGGGGATTATGGAGATAGAAAAAATTTTCTTGAACTCCCCTGTCGCCAGAATAAACTGGGCAAGCCAAATGGTTATACTTGATGGCTCATTACCGTTAGGCATAGGATATTGGTACATGAAACAGTCCGTGGAAATGGGCTGGAGCAGCAATGTTCTTAAAATACAAATTGAAACCAATCTGTATAGCAGACAAATCAGCAATAATAAGGTAAACAATTTCACATCCACGCTTCCTGCACCTCAAAGCGACCTTGCCAATTACCTTCTGAAAGACCCGTACATCTTTGACTTGGCTGGAACTAAGGAAAAGGCAGACGAAAGGGA
>NZ_MNQF01000010.1:0-4178 GCF_001915285.1 Alistipes sp. 56_sp_Nov_56_25 | reverse complement strand
GGGGCAACTGAACTTCTACATCAATGTGGTGGATGACAAACTGAGGGGAGAGAATGACAACAAGACTATCGGGTTGTTGCTGTGCAAGGGAAAAGACGAAGTTGTAGCGCAATACGCATTGACAGGCTACGACCAACCGATAGGCATCAGCGATTACCAACTGAGCAAGGCTATACCTGAGAACTTAAAATCAGCCCTGCCAAGTATAGAAGAAGTGGAAGAAGAACTGACTTCCTTTCTTGATAAAGATAAGAATCCATAAACCAAGCGTATATGGCAGCAGAAATACAGATTATGATTCCCCAATACGGTGAACTCAACAGAATATACAGTGACTTTATTGTCAGCCATACTTTCTCTTTTGACAAGCAGAAATTCATCACGAACTTCTACAAGCAATACAATGATACAAAAGCTTTTGAAGCAGCTATCCTTGAATTGGTACATGACAAGCAGAAAGAACAGTACACTCTGATTCTCAACAGCCTGAGAACCGAGATAGAGAAAAACATATTGATTTATGAAAAACACCCATTGTTTGATGATGAGATAATTTCTCGTGTGTGCTACAACTTCGCTGGCAGATATGATACTGATATAAAGGCACAATTGGAGGTTACACAAAAATTAAGCAAGCCTTTGAATGAAGCATACAACAGGTATGATTCCATTGGTTACAGGAAACATTCGGCAGAAGAAGAAATGCAAGCCGAAAAAGAATATGAACGCTGCAAGTCTGAATATGAGAAAGAAAAAGAAGAACTGAACAGGCTTTATGAATTGCAAAAGCAAGCAAGAAAAGAGGCTTTCCAATATATAGAGAACTGCTGCGGAGATGTTTACAAGTTGAGTCTTCATTTTATGGAAATATTAGCAAAATATATTCCCGTAGCTAAAGATAAACCGGAACAACTAACCAAACCAAGCGAACCTGATATACAAGAGGAAGCACCCAAAGAGGAACAACACGAGTATTTCGACAGGAAGTTGCTTTCGCTCGTTCACACGACCTGCGTAGGAGAACAATTCGAGAATATTTCCGAATATGATTTCTATGCTTGTATGAATCTGCGCCCCGGCAAATGCAAGCTGAAAATAAAGCCGAGAGAGAAAATACGTGTCTGTTATCTGATATTCCTAATGAGCGAACAACTTCACAAACTTGACAGGGAAAATTGGAAGAAGAATATCCTTAAAATGCTGGATATTGAAGAGAACTACTATAAGTCAAAATACAAGGAACCTGTTTCCGATTTTCCAAGCGACAGCAACCAAAAGTTTGCCAAAGAAATGGACGCAATATTCCGATAATCCGTGATACACCCTGACATTTTACGAAATAACCACTTTTACCACTCAAATTAATTTTTGAGTGGTATTTTTATTATCTGATATTCAGATAAATAACAATACACTCCAGTTATATCAACCACATCCTTACCACTTACGCCCCCACCTAATTTTGCATCGTTCGAGAACAGAAATAACAGCCAGTGCGCAGGGCTGATTGTTAAACGACTAAATTGATTGGACGATGACAAATCTTCAAGAGTTATTATCAAAACCCGTCTGGCAGATGACAGGCGAAGAGTTCATATTCCTAAGCAAGCACGCTTCCCATCAAACGGAAACGCAGCCACAGCCCGTTACGGACGCAGAAAGAAAGTATGTGTACGGAATACTGGGCATAGCCAAACTGTTCGGGTGCAGTTTGCCCACCGCCAACCGCATCAAGAAAAGCGGAAAGATTGACAAGGCAATCACTCAGATAGGGCGCAAGATTATCGTGGATGTGGAGCTTGCCCTTGAACTTGCCGGAAAGAAAACAGGAGGACGGAAATAACGGGAGACATGGCTATGGACTATATAAGAGAAACTAAGGATATATCGGCAGAAGAAGCCATAATCCTTTGGCAAGCCTCACGTTTGAGCCTGTCGAAAAGTTATGAGAAAGCACCTGAAATCCTTAAAGTACATGATTCTGTCATTGGGACATTGGGTAATTTCAGCGCATCCATCGGCAAAGCCAAAAGTAAAAAAACGTTCAATGTATCGGCTATCGTAGCCGCTGCATTGAAGAATGGCACAGTGCTGCGGTATGTAGCTGAACTGCCTGAAGATAAGCGGAAAGTGCTTTATGTTGATACAGAGCAAAGCCCTTACCATTGTCTGAAAGTCATGACGCGCATTTTGCGAATGGCTGGTTTGCCAGATGATAGGGACAATGAGAATCTTGAATTTCTTGCCTTAAGAAAATACACGCCTGAGCAGCGTATCAGGATTGTGGAACAGGCTATTTACAATACACCCGAAATCGGTCTTGTAATTATAGACGGCATACGGGATATGGTGTATGACATCAACAGCCCCGGTGAATCAACACGCATCATATCCAAGCTGATGCAGTGGACGGACGACAGGCAGATACATATCCATACGATACTGCATCAGAACAAAGGGGATGAGAACGCAAGAGGGCACATCGGTACGGAGTTGAACAACAAGGCGGAAACCGTATTGCAGGTAGAAAAGGACAAGGGCAACGGTGACATCAGCCATGTTTCAGCCATTCACATCCGGGCAATGGACTTTGAGCCTTTCGCATTCCGTATCAACGACAAAGCCCTTCCCGAACTCATTGAGGGATACAAACCTGAAACAAAGAAGCCGGGAAGACCCGAAGAAGAGAAGTTCGACCCTTACAGGCATATCACCGAGCAGCAGCACCGTATCGCATTGGAAGCCGTTTTCGGGCTGAAAGAGGAATACGGCTACAAGGAACTGGAAGATGCCTTAATCAAGACCTATATGTCAGTGGGTGTAAAGCTGAACCATAAAAAGGCGGTATCGCTCATCACCATGCTTCGCAACAAACGGATGATAGTGCAGGAGACAGGCAGAAAATACACATTCATGCCTGACTTCCACTATTAGCCCATTTCCCTGCAATCACTTCACTTTATTCTCGGGGTGTATATATTAGGAATATAGTGAAGTGCTTGGGGAATGGGACTAAATCACTTCACTTTATTACCGTATCCTATATATACGAGAATTTAGTGAAGTGATTATAGACCGTACTTCCTAAAAAGGTACGGGCAAAAAGAAAAATAAACCAATTCACCAACTACTAAAACAATCATTTTATGGATATACAGACAGCCAAGCAAATCAGAATAGCGGATTATCTGCATAGTTTAGGATATTCTCCCATCAAGCAACAAGGTGTCAATCTGTGGTATAAATCACCGTTAAGGGAAGAAGCCGAAGCCTCGTTCAAGGTAAATACCGAACGTGAACAATGGTATGACTTCGGTTTGGGTAAAGGTGGTGGCATCATAGAACTGGCTGCACACCTGTACGCTACCGACCATGTACCTTACATCTTGAAACGGATAGCAGAGCAGACACCGCACGTGCGCCCGGTATCTTTCTCTTTTGGAAAGCAAAACTCTTCCGAGCCGAGCTTCCAACAGTTGGAGATTGTTCCGCTGTCATCTCCTACCCTGCTTGCCTACTTACAAGGTAGAGGAATTAACATAGAACTGGCGAAAAGAGAATGTAGTGAAGCACGTTTCACTCACAACGGCAAGCGGTACTTTGCCATCGCCTTTCCCAATGGTTCGGGTGGATATGAAATCCGCAACCGCTATTTCAAGGGCTGCATCGCCCCAAAGGAAATCTCCCACATCAGGCAGTCGGGAAAAGCGAGGAACACCTGTTATGTGTTCGAGGGATTTATGGACTACCTCTCCTTTCTGACATTGAGACAAGAGAACTGTCCGAATTATCCGGAGCTGGATGGACAGGATTACATCGTATTGAATTCCGTATCGAATGTGAACAAGGCTCTCTATCCGTTGGGCAATTACGAACGCATCCACTGCTTTTTCGACAACGACCATGCAGGAATGGAAGCACTCCGGCAAATCCGTGAGGAATACGGCAGAGACCGATACATCCGTGACGCTTCTCAGACTTACAGCGGATGCAAGGACTTGAACGAATATTTACAGGAACAGGCTGAAAGAAAAAGGCAAGTTCAATCCGCCAAAGGGGTGCGCAGCCAATCACCGGAGAAGAAGAACGGCTTTCGGTTATAGCCCACTATAACTACACGCTCCGCTTTCGTAGTTGTGGGCTCTCCCGAGGGGATTAGGGCTTTGCCCTAATAACCC
>NZ_MNQF01000044.1:4195-4720 GCF_001915285.1 Alistipes sp. 56_sp_Nov_56_25 | reverse complement strand
GTTTCCGAACAATGCGGAACGGTTCTGAGTGCGATTCAAACGACTCTCGGCGAAGAATCCGAGGTAGACTGGCATTTCGACAAACATCCCCGGCTTGCAGTTCGGGAAGTAATCGCTCTTCCGGAGACCCTTGACGGGGAGAAGCTGCCGCGCGTGCAGGTCTTTCACCCCGGGCAGCGTGTCTTCCGGAGCGATCCCGACTATGAAATGTCCGGTTGTTGTGTCGTCTGTTCGGGTAATGACGATAAGGAGACACCCTCCGACAAGGATCTTATCCTGATCTGCTGCTCAGACTCGGAAACTGAAGTCTATCCATGCGAACTACGTTCCATATCCGATAATCATTAAAGACACCTTCAAATGAACATGCAGGAATCCGATTTCCGGCGTGCGCTGGAAATCATCACCCGAAACAACAGAATCACTGTGTCGTTCAACACACCGATCGCCGACAACTACTCCCAAGTCTATCCGCTTCTTATCCATGAGAGCAACGCTTCGGTACTGAAACAGCTCCATGAGGCG
>NZ_MNQF01000044.1:0-4178 GCF_001915285.1 Alistipes sp. 56_sp_Nov_56_25 | reverse complement strand
CTATGAATTTTATCGGAATCAAAAAATTACTGTCATAGATTGCCGGTATTTCAGTTTTGAAGCCGAGAATCTCGAAACGGCAGTCCAGAAGATCAAGGATCTATGTGCTGACGGTCAACTCGATGAACTGTCAAATGATCCGACCTATCAGGAAGATGCTGCTTATCAGATTCCCGGAACGGAATATCCACTGGATATAGAAAACAATAATGGAGATCCTACGGTTATGATTTACTCGGCCGCAGACGGAAACTGCATCACGGACAACCTTCCGAAGAGAAGTATCAAATGCTTGTCGATGCCTGCGAGGCGTGGTGGAACAGACAATTCGCAGAGGAGCAAATCCGAATCCGGAAAGAGTCTGCCCAATGAATACCCGGAACAAACCCGATCTGCATTGCGGACCCCGACCTGATGTCCGCAGAAATACAATAACTCAAACCAAGAACATTTTAATGAACGAAACCATGAATTTACACGAATATTACCGTAACCATAAGGACGCGATCAACGCGTCGATTATGGATATTGCCTGCGATCTGGCCGTCGGACGACTGCTGAATGCGCACGATGCACCTTTCGAAACATTCGTCGAAGCCGATGACCCCGACGATCCCGACGGCGGAACCCATTACAAGGAGGAATATCAAAAGGAATACGATACGTATTACGATAAGGAGTACGCCCGTGTCGCAAAGCTGATGAAATTCGACTATTGCCAAGACGACGGAGTCGCGGCTTCGCCTGAAGATACGAACACCTAAACCATATACTTATATGATCGATATTCCTTTGTCCCTGCGCGTTCCACCGCAGGGACGCTATAACCGCGGTATTTATACCTGTTATGAATGTGATTTCGAACCGCCGCACTATACGTAGTACCTTGCATGCTGGGCCTTGCCGAGACCTCTGCCGGTACGATGGTCGTCTGGGAATGTCCCCGGTGCGGTCAGAAATGGATGTTTCACTATCGGGCCCAAAATTCCCGTGAAGCTCACGATTACGCCGCCCAGCTCCTCGCTTACCGCACTGGCGATCCCGATTGGCGTATGACGCTGAATCCCGACTGGATTGCGGTGCCGCGGCAGAAAAAAGAGTAACCCTAAAACCTGATCCAATGAAAATCTTTGAAAGAATCACAAAACGCTATGCGCTTCAGAATTACTATCTGCGGCGCAATTTCTATTGGCCGGATACGCTGCCGGAGATTCTCGATTATTGGCAGCAGCACAATGACCTGCCATTCCTCTACGGCGGCGATAACTGGCCGTATGATGCAATGTGCGAGCGGCAGCGCCGCAAGGGCGTCTATGCTTCGCAATACCTGACACCCGACCGCACGGCCTGCCAGATGGCGGCACTGGCCGTGCGATATTTCGACAATGACAGCCGTATCGTGGACGCCTGATGCGGCACGGGGCAACTTACGCGCGCCCTGCTCCTCGAGGGCGTGCATCCGTCGGCGCTCCTCGGCTTCGATGCCGATGCGGAGCTGGTTGATCTATACGAACGCCTCTATCCCGAAACTGCTGCGCTGCGGATGCAATTTCATGAGATCGACTTCCGCTGCGAGAACGTCATTGCCAATCCGCCGTTCGAGATTGTGGAGTGTGTCTACTTCCTGCAATGGCTCTCCCGCACGCAACGCTCGGGCGATCGTGCCGTGCTGCTTCTGCCGTACGGCTTTATCGACAAGCAGCGTCCCAAAGCCGTACAGGAGACGATGCGGCACTTTATCATCCACCACCGGACACCCATGCAGGAGCCGTTCGCACGCACTGCCTGCCGTGCGGAGATCGTCGTAGTGGAACGGGCGTAGTGCATTCCGACGCGGGGAGAACCCCGCGTCAATGTTAAAATTTTATGTCATGAAACGAACTGAAGTGGTAAACATTCGTTATGCAGCATGCGATGTTTACATCGGCCGTGCCGGCCGTGGTGAAGACGGTTATTTCAGGAATCCTTTTCGGCTGCTGCCAGGCATGAGCCGCGGTGCTACTTTGGACCGCTACCGCAGTTATTTTTACGGACGCCTGCGTACCGATCCTGAGTTTCGTCAGCGTATCCATGCTTTGAAAGGCAAACGCTTGGGATGCTTCTGTAAGCCTTATCCATGTCATAGGGATATTATCAAAGAATATCTCAATACCTTGGACGATGAATAAAGGTCGTATGCCCGGCGGCATTGCTATTCCGGGATTTTTTCCGTAATTTTACTGGGTATTCAGTATCGTCCGTTTTATGAACGAACACCCGGCAACTCTTCTGCGCTGTGTCGTGGAACGTATCACCTATCAGAATCCCGAGAACGGATACTCGGTGCTGAAGGTCAAGGTGAAGGGCTATAACGACCTTGTCACGCTCGTGGGTAACCTGCTGGAGGTTCCCGTGGGCAGCGTCCTTCTGTGCCGCGGCGAATGGAAGGTGGACAAACGCTACGGCAGCCAGTTCGTCGCCGCGACATGGGAGGAGACGATGCCCGCCACGGTGTACGGGATCGAAAAATACCTCGGCAGCGGATTGGTCAAGGGCATCGGCCCCCGGTTCGCCCGGGCTATCGTCCAGCGATTCGGAACGGAGACCATCGACATCATCGAGACGGAGATCGAACGGCTTTACGAAGTTCCGAACATCGGACGTAAGCGTGTAGCGAAGATCCGCGAGAGTTGGGAGAAGCAGAAAGACATCAAAAATGTCATGCTTTTTCTGCAGGGCTCCGGTGTGAGCACGGCCTATGCGGCCAAAATCTACCGGGAATACGGCAAGGAGAGTATTGACAAGGTGCGGGAGAATCCCTACCGCCTTGCCGACGATATTTGGGGCATCGGCTTCAAGACCGCCGACGGCATCGCCGCAAAGATGGGCTATGAGAAAGAGGACCCGCGACGGTGCCGGAGCGGCATCCTCTATACGTTGGGACAACTTTCGGACGAAGGACATGTCTACGCCGGGGAGGAACAGCTGGTAAAGACTGCGGGGCAGCTTCTTGAAGCGGGCGAAACGGCTATCCGTGACACCCTTGCAGGGATGCTTCAGGCCGAAGACCTTATTCTCGACAAGGATGCCATTTACCTTCCTCCGTTCTACCATGCCGAGTGCGGTACGTCGCGTCGCCTGAGAGATTTGGCAGAGAGTACGGGCCGTTCGTTGTTCGACGGGCTTTTCGATCCGTCGTCCCTCACCGCGGAAACCGGCATCGAATACGACGAAGTTCAGCTTGCGGCTATCCGGCAGGCCGTCACGTCCAAAGTCATGGTGTTGACCGGCGGCCCCGGTACGGGTAAGACGACTACGACGCAGGGAATTATCGCGGCCTTGAAAAAAGCCGGCCTGCGCGTGCTGCTGGCGGCACCGACGGGACGTGCTGCCAAGCGTATGAGCGAGGCGACGGGCATGGAGGCCAAGACCATCCACCGGCTGTTGGAGTACAACCCGCAGGACGGCTACAAGCGCAACGACGAGAACCCGCTGGAAGGCGACGCGCTGATCGTGGACGAGTGTTCTATGATCGACATCCTTTTGATGAACAACCTGCTGAAAGCCGTTCCCGTGGGGATGCGGCTGGTGTTCGTCGGCGACATCGACCAGCTGCCGAGCGTCGGGGCGGGAAACGTCCTGCGCGACATCATCGACTCGCAGCGTATCCCCGTCGTGCGGCTCGTGTGCATCTTCCGGCAGGCGCAGAAGAGCCGTATCGTGATGAACGCCCACGCCATCAACCAGGGACGCTTCCCCGATACGAGCAACGGCCGCGACACCGACTTTTTCTTCATGCGGGAGGACGACCCCGAACGGGCCGCCGAAACCATCGTCCGGCTGGTGAAGGAGCGCCTGCCCCGCGCCTACCGGGAAAGTCCGGACCGTATTCAAGTACTTACGCCGATGCAGCGGGGCGTCGTGGGCGCCGCGAACCTGAACCTGCTGTTGCAGCAGGCATTGAATCCTTCGGGGCCGAGCCTCGGCCGCGGCGGCTACACCTACCGACAGGGCGACCGCGTGATGCAGTTGCGCAACAACTATGCTAAGGATGTGTTCAACGGCGATCTGGGTTATATCCGTGAGGTGGATACGGAGGGGAGGACGTTGAAAGTCGATTTCGACGGCAAATGGGTCGAGTACGATGTCACGGAGCTCGACGAACTGACGCTGGCCTACGCCACGACGATCCACAAGGC
>NZ_MNQF01000009.1:49356-52879 GCF_001915285.1 Alistipes sp. 56_sp_Nov_56_25 | reverse complement strand
ATTATATTTGGCCAAAGACTCGAAACTCGCTTTCAGCCATTCCGCCAATTCGGTCTGGTCATAAAAACGATTGGTCGCGCCCTTAAAAGCATTCCAGACGTTCCAACCGTAGTGACACAAATCCCCATAGCTCACCCGATCATGCCGAAGCCGAACCTGCGGCACATCATTCGGAACAGGCGCCATACATGCCAAATAAAGCAAACGTCGTCGCAAAATTTGCCGATTCGTCCCGTCAACGGCATCGCCCAAATCCTTATCGGTATATTCGTAGACGGTGGCGAGTGCATTTTCGAGAATCCGATCGTCCGGAACCGGATCGGCAGAAACAACGGCGGATTCCGGCACGATCGCGTCCGGGCTTCTTTCACACCGCTGTTCGGAACCGACTCCTTCTGTCGTTGTTTTCTCTTCGCCTCTCGGCTGACTACACCCAAAACGACGAAAAAAACGCTCCGAAAGATCCGCCGAACTGCCCACGCTGAAAAAGTAAAATCCGGTCACGCCAAGTCCTGCGGGGACAAGCAAAACAAGCGCCAGCCAAAGCGGAAATCCCCGCGAAACCATGGCGCTGAACAAAACGATCAAAGCAAAAATCACGGCGCTTGCCACGATCAGACGAAGACCTTTCTGGAAATAATACTCGGGATTCATAATTACGATTCGCTGAAAAAATCATCCTCCATTACAACTTTCCGAAACCGATCCCGCAACTCCGCCATCCGCGCGATCAGTCGATCGTATGGCAGCGAATCTCCATAGATGAAATACTCCTGCATCCGCTCATAATCCCTGCGCCATACCTCCGCCAATTTTTCGGGCGGAATAAAATCGATCCGGCTCGGATGGTGCGTCCGATAATCGACTCCGCGAATCGTATTGAATATGCTGCGATGCCTGACAATCTCGACATACATTTTCGGATCGGCCAAGGCTGCCTTTCCGAAATCCGTATCCATCAGCCGCTCCAAATCGTATAGATGACGTGTCATTCGCTCGACGCGCGGATTCTCTTTCTGAAACTCTTCATGCAGCAAAAACGCTTTCTCCAAAAACGTCCGTGACGGCACGACCGCATAAATCGGGAACACCAATTCTCCGAATACATCGGGATATGCCTCGGCAATCAGCGGACGAATCTCGATCCGCTCACGCGGTTCTTTCATCGACCGGCAGCTGAATTCGATCCGGATTTGCGATTCCACATACTCGATATTCGCATAAATGCTTCGATACGGCAGCAGCACCAGCGTCGGATCGGTATCGGAGTCCTGCGCCGGAACGGCACGCAACTCAAAATCGGAAGCCCCATATCCTTCCAGCAATGCCTGCGTTTCCGCAACGAGCCGCTGCTCGATATAGGCCCGCGAAAGTTTCCGAATCCGATCGCGCTGCGACTTGTTGTCCCCGGCAATTTCCCAAAAGGACTTGTCGATCGCAATGTCGATATCCTCCGAGAAGCGTTCTATGACATGCCAACCCTTGCTCAACGACGTACCGCCCTTGAAGGTAATGAAGTCCCGGCACGACGATTCGAACAGGGCTTTCAGCGTCATCGTCACCCACCAGTCCTTCTCGACAGCCTGCGGAGGAAGCCCGACACGCTCGCTCGTCTGTGCAACGAACATACTTTTCTGCTCGTCGGAAAACATCCAAAAATTATTCTTCATAGAACGACATAATGATTTTACGAATCCATGCCGGCACCAACCGCAGATCGGGCAGAATGCTCGACTTCGGAATCCGGGCGAATATCGTCTTCAGTTGGGCGATGTGCTCCTCCGTCACCTGCGGCCGACCGATCTCCTTCAGAGCGAATACGGCAAGCATCAGCGTTTTATTCTGATAGGCCAAATTTTTAAGCGCCACACGCTTGAATCGCAATTTGCGACCGTTGAACAAATTAACCGTCCGGGAATTGCCGTCCGTATAAAACACATAGTTCATCGGTACCTGGGCAGACAATCCCAATACATTCAATGCGTGCATACCCGTCGGAACAACCCGGGCTTCGCCCTGCCGGGCTACCTTTTCAGCGATTTCATTGATGGTCGGGTATTGTATGCCCAGTCCGAACTTTCTGTCGATTTTGGGATAGCAATAGAGGCCCCTTGCAATACGGACTAAACCGCCTTTTCGAGTAAGCCGTTCCAATGCCTTCGCAACCGATACGGCCGATCCGTACACAGCGAAATCGGATGCGGAATACAGCTTACCACGCCCGCACTTTTTTATCTTATTAAGTATCTTACCCTCTATTACTTGCATCTATTTACACACATATATCTGTCGCAAATTTATACAAATTTATCGACAAAACAAATCTTACTCCAACACGCTTACTGCATCACGCTTAATATCCATGTCAATATCGCGATAACGAGCGAACGCCCGGCTGCCGTCCTTATGACCGGACATCGCTCCCACGATCGCAGGGTCTTTCACGCTTTTATAAACATTCCCGATGAATGTCCGGCGCGCCATGTGCGACGAAGCAAGGTCGCAGATCGGCACCTGAACATTCTGCCGCGTCCGCTGGTCGATCGTCGTCACCATGCGCGTCAGTCCCGCTTTACGGAACGCCGCTTTGATATAGACATTATATTTTTGCTCCGAAATAAATGGAAACAATGTTCCGCGGTTCTCATCGAGGTATTTACGAATCAGTTCTTTCGCAGCACCGATCAGCGGCACCGAGACCGTCACCACTCGGTCGTCTCGCGTCTTGCGGGGAACATATTCGATGCAATCGCCGATGATATTGGCATAGGTCATCTTATAAAGGTCGCTCACCCGGCAGCCGATCATGCATTGGAAAACAAAAATATCTCGTTGCGTTTCCAGTTGCTTGTCATCCCCCATATCCGCTTCGGCCAACTGTTTGCGTTCGTCGGTCGTAATATAGATAGGCGTACCGTAGACAATCTCCGCAATCTTGTACTGCTTGAACGGATCATTGTAGGTATGTCCGTTATCATTTAACCATACATAAAACGACCGTAGACGAATCAACATATCCGAAACGTAATTCATGCCCCGCTCTTTCGGACGGCCGGGAATTACCGTTTCTCCCGCAGCATTGAGGTACGGGCCGCGCTTCACAGGCAGATTCTTCCTCACCTTCGGCCGGGCATACGGCACCTCGTCGTACAACTCCGGATGTTCGTCGAAAATCTCCGGTTCTTTCATCAGAAATGCCCCGAAATCATCAAGTGTCGTCGGAGATACGGTGTGTACGTCCAGCACGAACCGTCGGTTCGACAGTTTACGATACAACTCATACCGCTTCAACGTCCGCACCAAGACATTGAAATGCTTGACACGCGATTCGGACAATTTATGCGTAGCGAGGTATTCATCCGTCAACGGGAAAAAGCCTATTTTCTTTTCCTCAACGGAAGTCGCCGTCTTTGGCCGCAAAGTGCGCCGGATCAACTTTTCGAGCCACTCGCGCGTAACGGTCGATTTATCGTCTGCCGCCTCGACCGAGGTCTCAATTACATCGACCAATTCTTTCAATTTC
>NZ_MNQF01000009.1:0-49351 GCF_001915285.1 Alistipes sp. 56_sp_Nov_56_25 | reverse complement strand
TCCGATCGACCCAAATGCCGGACGGCACACGTACACGCAATTCGCGGGAAACATAGACACGGAAATTAACTTGCGATTCTCCCGCGCTGTTCTCCCCTTGCGCCAAAACATATGTAACTTTTGCCATACATCCTCATTTTATGCTCTACAAAGATATGATTTAGATTCGAATACAGCAATACTTTCATGTCCGCACCGTGTCCGCATTTTTGCAAAACAGCTAAAAACAGACAAAACACATTTCATAGCATGCAATTTTAATATTCTGTATTTCAATATATTATAAATACGTTCAAATTTCATCTATTTGTATCTGTTCTCACAAATCAATCCTTGTCCTGGGCACACGAAAACAAAACCGCAGCTGATTGTCAATCGGCTGCGGTTTTTCATTTTCGTTTTGTTCGCCCCCCCACTTGCACCGCTCGTCACATTGACAGCAAGGCCCCATCCCCGGCCGGCGCCCGGGCAACAAGGGCCAGCGCATAGCGATTCACGCCGCAAGGGCGCATGAGATCGAATCGCACGCACATCGTTTCAGTCTGAAGGTTCTTACGCGTGCGACTTCTTCGAGACGAACAGCGCGAGGATGAACGACAGGGCCGAGGCTGCGATCCAGAAGACGATCGCCGTGTCGAGGGGGTCGAGGATGATGACGTCCTTCCGGGCCTGCGCCTGCAAACACCCCGTATGGAGCGTCACCACGGCGAAATTCTCCCGGGCGTAGGATTGCAGGTTGAACGACGTTCCCAGCACCGTATAGTTGTTGTTGGCGCTGTGGATGATGAACGGACAGTTTTTGTCGGGCGAAATGGTGAAAAACGCCTCGCCGTCGAACTCGATCTCGCGCGTCGCCTTCCCGAATCCCGGGTCCACGGTGAGCGTCGCCTCGGAATTCATGCAGACCTTCGACCCGTCGGGCAGCACGATGTCGAGCCTCTCGCCGCACGCCGTGCGGTATTCCAAGGGCTGTGCGGCGCTGATCTCCGCCCCGGCCCCGGCTTCGGACGCGACATCGGGGGTGCGCTGCCAGAACCACACGGCGCAAACGCCCGCCGCAACCACGGCGGCCGCCGCCACATAGCGCAGGAACCGACTCCGGCGCCGTCCGGCGACCTCGGGGACAGCGAACAGGATCTTGTTGCGGGCTGCGAAACGCGCCCATTCCCGCTCCGCCTTGGCCGACGCGGGCAGCTCCCGTCTGGCGAGACACTCCCTGAAATAAGCCCGGTTTTCATCCGACTCCTCCAGCCATCCCGCCAGCATACCGGCCTCCTCCTTATTTAAAGCGTTGCTCCGGTACGAATTGATCAGTCTGTCTATCTCTTTCTGCATATCATTTACACAAAACAGATTTTTTCTCTTTGTCTTCACCCGGTAGACACGCCTTTTCCGGATACCGACCCCCGCCGTGCGATTTTTTTTTCGGAGCGTCCCTTTCCGCCCCCCCGGAAACCGGAAATCCCCGGGCCGAAGCTCCGGGGATTTTTCCGCTCCCGGCAAACGGGCAGGGCGCCGCAGAAGCGGCTGCGGCTCGTTCGGGCAGTCGTGAAAATTGGGTTTTATGCGAAATTTGCCGTATCTTGCCGAAAATTGGAAACCATGACACAGCAACTGCGATTCATACCGTTCAAATCACGCTCGGACAAGGGCTGGGCCGAAGCATGGGCGCTTTACGAAGCCTCCTTCCCCGACTGCGAACGCTGGGACGGCACGGGTTACGACCGCGCTTTCGGCGACCCGCATTTCGAGGCCGACGGCATCTGGCGCGGCGACGAGTTCATCGGCATCCTCTTCCACTGGAACGCCGGGGATTACCGCTACGTCGAGCACCTGGCCGTCTCGCCCCGCCTGCGGGGACAGAACATGGGTTCAAAAGCCCTCGCGGCCTTTTGCCAAGGGCGGCGCGTCATTCTGGAGATCGACCCGCCGGAGGATGAAATCTCGGTCCGCCGCCAGCATTTCTACCAGCGGCTGGGTTTCGTCGCCAATCCCTACGCGTATATCCACCCCTCGTTCCGGCGGCCGTTCCATCCCCACCGGCTGGTGCTGATGAGCTATCCCGAGGCCCTTACATACGAAGAGGCCCGCGGTTTCGCGGACTTCATTCGGGAACGGGTGCTCCGCTACTCCGAGCACGAGAATCCGGAGCTGCCGAGACTGTAAAGCGGCCGCTACAACATGCCGACCACGTATTTCGTGACGAAGTAACCGCCCGCCACCAGCCAGACGTAGAGCAGGCCGGCCAGCACGAAAGGCCTGGCCCCCGCCTGCCTGAATTTGTCGAGGCTCGTTTCGGTCCCCAGCGCCGTCATGGCCATCGTCAGCATGAAGGTATCGACGTACTCGATGGTCCCGTTGAGCGGAATTTCCCGGACCGTCTCCACCCCGCAAAGGCTTTGCAGCAGCGAATTGAGACCGATGATCCCGATGAACCCGAAGGCGAACCACGGCACGGCGATCCTGCGTTTTCCCGTTTCGCCCCCGGATTCCTTCCGGCGGCCCGCCAGCACGAAGCCCATGATCACGAGCACGGGCGCGAGCAGCATGACGCGGATCATCTTGGTGATGGTGGCCGTTCCGGCGATCCCCAGCGCATCGGTGGGGTCCATCGCGTTGCCCGCCCCGGCCACGTGGGCCACCTCGTGCAGCGTGCTGCCCGTGTAGACGGCCACTTCCGTGTCGGTCATCCCGTTGAGCATGCCCGTGCGGTACATGACCGGATAGAGAAACATCGAGAGAGTTCCGAAAATGACGACCGTGGAGACGGCGATGGCGGTTTTGTACCCCTCGCACTTCACCACCGGCTCGGCCCCCAGCACGGCCGCCGCGCCGCAGATGGCGCTGCCCGTCGAAGTCATCAGCGCCGTGTCGCGGTCGATCTTCAGCAGGCGGCCCAGCAGAACGCCCCCCAGAATGGTGACCGTCACGACGATCAGGTCCACGACGACGGCCGGCACGCCCACGGCCGCCACCTGGGCCAGCGTCAGGCGGAACCCGTAGAGGACGATGCCCCAGCGCAGCACCTGCTTCGTGCAGAACCGGATGCCCGGGACCCAGGTTTCGGGCAGCCGGTTGCGCAGGCTGTTGGCGTAGAGCATGCCCAGCACGATGCCGACGATCAGGGGGCTGAACGAGAGCCGTCTGACAACGGGGATTTCGGCGATGTAAAATGCCGCGAACGAAAACAGCGCGATCAGGAGAATTCCGTGCAGGGTGTTCGCCCTGTTACCTTTTTCCAACATATCCTTGCAATTTTAATGACGACCGATAACTTTTGCTTCATTGCGACGGCAAAGGTCGCATCTTTTATCGGGATACGAAACAAGATTTGGTTATCCGGGATAACCTGAAGTTATGACGCAGGGATAAGGAAACCGGGGGCCGGCAATCAGAAATCCGCCCGGGCGAAGTCGATGAACCGCCGCGCCAGACGCGCAGGTTCGGCTTCGGCATGCACGAAAACGAAATCGCGGGAGAGCGTCAGCCCCTCGATGTCGACGATCCGCAGCGCGCCGCTGCGCAGTTCATCCACCACCGAAATCACCGATACGATGGCCATGGCGTCGCTGTTGCGGACGAAGGCCTTGATCCCCTCGGTCGACCCGAGGCGCATCGTCACATCGAACTGCGAGAGACGGATGCCTCTGGCCGCAAGGGCCGCGGCGATCACTTCGAGCGTCCCCGAGCCGCTTTCGCGCAACACCAGCGGGATGCGCGGCAGCTCCTCGGGCGTCACCGTCTCCCGGCGGGCGTATTTCCCGCCCGGACGGGCCACCAGCACCAGTTCGTCGGGCCTGAAAAGCGTGTAGTGCAGCCCCTGCCGGCGGCTGAGGCTCTCGACCAGCCCCAGATCCACGGCATGTTCGCCCAACGCCTGCTCGACCTCGGCGCTGTTGCCCGACGACATCGAGACCCGCACCCCGGGAAAGCGCGCCGTGAAGTGCGCCAGAATCGGCGGAAGGAGGTACTGCGCGATGGTCGTGCTGGCCCCGAGGCGGAGTTCGCCCCCGGTCTGGTCGGCGCAGAGGCTCATCTCGTATTCGAGGCGGCGGTAGTCGTCGAGAAGCCGCCCGGCCGCCTCCAGCATCGTACGCCCCGCATCGGTCAGCTCCAGATGGCTGCCGCGGCGGGTGAAAAGCTGCACCTTATAACGGGATTCCAGCTCGCCGACATGCTTGCTGACGGCGGGCTGCGAAATGTAGAGTTGTTCGGCGGCCCGGGTGAAACTCAACGTCCGGGCCGCGGCGATAAAGACCTTGAGGCGGAAATCGTCCATAAGGCGTCAGCCCAGATGCCCTTCGTCGGCGAACTCCCTGACCGAACGGACGTAGTGGTCGATGGTCTCCTGCATCGAGACGAACGACTTGCCCCCCGCGGCGTTCTTGTGGCCGCCGCCGCTGAAATACTTCCGGGCGAAGAGGTTGACGTCGACGTCGCCCCGCGAGCGCAGCGACACGCGGATGAATTTGCGGTGGGCGAGAAACATGGCCGACATCTTGACCTTTTTGATCGTGAGGGCGTAGTTGACGAATCCCTCGCTGTCGCCCTGCTGAAACTGAAAGCGGCGCATCTCGTTCTCCAGCAAGGACATGTAGGCCACCGTCCCGTCCTGGATCACCTCCATCTTGCGGTTGATGGCATAGCCGAACAGCCGCGCGCGGCCCTCGGTATAGGCGTTGTAGACGCTGTTGTGAATGTCGGGGATCGAGATGCCCTTCTCGACCAGCACGGCCACGGCGCGGAACAGCTCCGGGGTGAGGAACGAGAAGGCGAAATTGCCCGTGTCGGTCATCATGCCCACGTAGAGCGACTCGGCCATGCGGCGTGTGATAGCCCCGGCGCCGCACATCGCCTCGACGATGCTGTACACCAGAAAACACGTGCTCGACGAATCGGGGTGCGAGAACATCAGGTCGAAGCCCTCGTCGGGCGAGAGGTGATGGTCGATCAGCACGCGGCGGGCCGTGGTGTTGGCCTCGATGGTGTCGCTGAGGATTTCGAGCCGCGAAACGGCGTTGAAATCGAGGCAGAAAATCATGTCGGCCTCCGCGATGGCGCGCCGTGCGCGCCCTTCGGTGTCGGTCTTGAAGATCACCACCTCGTCGATCCCGGGCATCCAGTCGAGGAAATAGGGATATTTATTGGGCACGACGCAGGTCACCGCATGTCCCATCGTACGCAGGACCTCGGCCCATGCGAGCGACGATCCGACGGCGTCGCCGTCGGGGTTGGTGTGGGAGACGACGACGATGCGCTGCCCGGGTCGGGCGAGCATCTCCCGCAGACGTTCGATATGTTCTTTCGATAACTTCATTCGGGTTGGTCCGCATTGGTGGACCCGACAAAGATAGAAAAAAACAGGCGATAAACCAACCGGCCTACCGGATATTCAGCAGCACGAGGTTGTCGAGCACGGTTCGCTGGGCCGTACGCTGGAGATATTCGGCCTGCTCGGCCGGAAGCTCCGCGGTAAAGGCCGTCTGGTAGGGACGCTGGAGGATCGTCGTGAAAATGACGTTGGCAGCCAGATAGCTGCCCGGAACCGCGGGATGGTAGCAGTCGGGCCGGTAGAGGATGCAGTCGGGACGCTCGCTGCGCACCGCGCGCCACGCCATGCCCACCGGAGCGCACCATGCGCCGTTGTCGTAGGCCATTTCGAGGTAGCTGGTCTTCAGCCGCTCCTGCATCCCCTCGTATCCGTTCGAAAGCGGGTATTCGGCCACGGGCTTGCGGTTGCCGTACTTGTGCCCCCAGGTCATGTAGAAGATCACCCGGGCGTCGGGCGACGCGGCATGCACCAGACTGTCGAGCGTCCGGGCCGCGGGATAGACCTCGCGGGCCACCTGTCCGGTCGGCATCGCGGGAACCGTGCTCTGCTCCTGCAGGACGACGTAATCCCAGCCGCCGTCGGCAATGGCCTGCAACAGCTTCTTGTTTTTCAGGTGTCCCGAGAAGCGTTCGCCGCCCTTGAGAAAGCGCGTGCAGGAGAGTTTTACCTTTTGGGTCGAGGCGATCTTCTGCACCATGCCGGGCAAATCGTTGCAATAGGAGAAACTGTTGCCGACCCACAGCACCCGCAGGGAATCCTGCGGCGTTTGGGCCATGCCGCCCAGAGGCAGCAGAATCAGCAAAAGGCGGAAAGCGAGTTTCATCATATCTTCAAGGTTTTAGGTTGGCGGTGATCGGAGGCGTATTTGCGGCACCAGGTCGCAATGCCGCATTCGTCGCATTTGGGGGCACGGGCCACGCAGACGTAACGCCCGTGGAGGATCAGCCAGTGGTGGGCCAGAGGCAGCAGATGGCCGGGAATGTTCTTTTCGAGGGTCAGCTCCGTCTGCAACGGGGTTTTCGAACGGGTTGTCAGCCCGATGCGCTCCGAGACGCGGAAAACGTGCGTGTCGACCGGCATCACCTCCTTCTGCCACAGCACAGCCCCCAGCACGTTGGCCGTCTTGCGGCCCACGCCGGGCAGACGCTGCATCTGCTCCAGGTCGCTCGGGACTTCGCCGCCGAACTCCTCGCAGAGCATCCGGGCCATTCCCGCGAGGTTTCTGGCCTTGTTGTTCGGGTAGGAGATGCTCCGGATGTAGGGATAAATCTCCTCGGCCGTGGCGCGGGCCATGTGGTACGGCGTGGGAAAGGCTTCGAACAGCGCCGGGGTGGTCATGTTGACCCGTTTGTCGGTGCACTGCGCCGAGAGGATCACCGCCACCAGCAGCTGATAAGGGTCCGAGTAGTGCAGTTCGCTTTCGGCCACGGGCATATGCTCCGAAAACCAGGCGATTACGCCGTCATAACGTTGTTTGGTCGTCATAAATGCTGTTTTTTACGTCGGAAAAGAATCTTTTTCACCAGCAGTCCCGGCCCTTCGGGACAGAGCGCGAGGCGCGGGCAGGCCGCAACGTCGCGCCGCCAGCGCGTCACGTATTCCCCGACCGGACCTTCCCACGAAAGGACCCACAAAGCCACCGAACTGCGCCGCCGGAGAATGCGGAAGCGGTTGCGGCCCGCACCGTAGCGGGCGTCGAACCAGAGGCTTATGTCCATCAGCGAATCGCAGAAGGCGATCCGTTTCCGGTAGGCCGTGCTGTGGCTCACGCTGTCGGGCAGGCGCCGGTGGACGGCCGTGATGTCGGGCAGATAGCTGATGCGGCTGCGCACCGAGAACCAGAGCCACATCGGGGCGTCGTCGGTCTTCCACTCGGGATGCTCCGCGGGACGAACCTCGTCGTAATACCGTGCGATCAACTCCCGGCGGGCCAGCGTCGCGCAGTTGGCGATGGTCAGGCTGCACAGCAGACGCCCGAAATCGGTGTAATGGTCCGGGTGGTCGGGTTCCGTGCGGTCCGAGGCCTGCCAGTAGTTCGAGGCGCGCGTATAGCACATGCCGCACCCGGGGTCCGACTCCATCAGGTCGGCCTGCATCTGCAATTTCCGGAGATCGCACCACCAGTCGTCGCCGTCGAGGTAGGCCACGTATTTCCCGCGGCACGCCTCGAACGTCCGCCGGTAGTTGGCCCGCCAGCCGACATTCTCCGGCGAGGTCACCAGCCGGATGCGGTCCGGGTATTTCGCCGCATATTCGCGGCAGATCGCCGCCGTGCGGTCCGTGCTGCAATCCTCCCCCACGACCAGTTCGACTCCGAACGAGGTCTGCTGCGCCAGCACGCTTTCGATGGCCTCGGCGATATAGGGTTCGTGGTTGTAGGTGGTCATGCAGACCGATACGAGCGGCGTCTCCATCGCGATCAGAGTTTGGTCAGTTTCGCAAATTTGGCCAGCAGGGTCTTTTCGCCCGCATTGTCGAAAGCCACCACGAGTTTGTGGTCCGTGGACAGCGTCTCGATGCGCTGCACGATGCCCACGCCGAATTTCGGGTGCTCGACGCGCTGTCCCACGACGTATTCGCCGCTCACCGCCGCCGCACTTCCGGAGGAAAGGCCGCCGTCCATCGCCTGCCGCACGCCGACACGGCGCATGCCGTCGGTCGAAGGCCGGGGCGTCTGCACCAGCGCCGGATCGGGAGCCGCCGCCGGACGCCGGGACTCCGCAGCCCGCGCGAAACGACGCGCGGGACCCGACTCGCCGTCGGCCGCACGGCCGAAACCTCCGCCGGAACCGCTGCGGCTTCCGTAACCGCCCGAACCGCCGTTTCCGCCGCCTCCGAAACGTCCGCCCCCCTGCTGTTTCTGCTGGAAGCGGTAGTCGAAGCGGCGGCGCAGTTCGTCGATGGCCGCGGGTCCGTCGTCGCCGGGCCGACGCTGCGGACGCGTCTCCGCGAAATCGGCGTCCGACTCGATGTACCGGGGGTCGATCTCGCGCAGGAAACAGCTCGGACGCGTAAACTTCGACTCTCCCCACTGGAAACGCATTTCGGCGTAGGAGATCGTCGCCGAAACCTTGGCGCGGGTCAGGGCCACGTAGAACAGGCGCCGCTCCTCCTCGATGCCGTCGGGCGACTCGACGGCCCGCTGCGAAGGGAAGAGGTTTTCTTCCAGACCCACGATATACACATACTTATATTCAAGCCCCTTGGCCGAATGGACCGTCATCAGCGTCACCTTGTTCTTGCTGTCGGGGTCGTCCTGATCCATGTCGGTCATCAGCATCATGTTCTGCAACCACTCCTCGATGGTGGCCTCCTCCTCTTCGGGACGCTCGCCGCCCCGGATTTCGGCGTCGACCCGCTCCTTGAACTCCTGCATCGAGTTCAGCAGCTCCTCGATGTTGTCCAGCGCCGAAGCGGCCTCGGGGGTGTTCTCCGTGCGGTAGGCCGCGATGATGCCCGACCGCGAGGCGATCTCCAGTCCGAAATCGTACAGCCCCTTGTCGTTGCGCGCCAGCGACAGCGCGCGGATCATCGCCACGAAATCCGCCACCTTGCGGGCGATGGTGCGCTGCACGGGGTCCGTGACGGGTTCGGCGACCAGCGCGTCGACCGCCTCCCACATCGAGACGCCCCGCTCGGCGGCCAATGCCGCGATACGCTGCACGGTCGTGTCGCCGATGCCGCGGGCCGGATAGTTGACGATGCGCTTGAACGCCTCGTCGTCGCGGGGATTGATCACCAGCCGGATATAGGCCATCATGTCGCGGATCTCCTTGTGGTCGTAGAACGACGAACCCTTGTAGATGCGGTAGGGAATGCCCCGGCGGCGGAGGTTGTCCTCCAGCACGGCCGACTGGTTGTTGGTGCGGTAGAGAATCACAGCCTCCGACCACTCGTCGCCCGCCGCGCGGACCTTGTCGCGCAGGTCCGTAACGACCATTTCGGCCTCCTCGCGGTCGGTGTATGCCTTCAGGATGCGGATTTTGTCGCCCACGTCGCCCTCCGAGAAACAATGCTTCTCCATGCGCTTCGAGTTGCGGACGATCACCGAGTTGGCCGCATCGACGATCGTCTGCGTCGAACGGTAGTTCTGCTCCAGCTTGAAGACCATCGCCGAGGGATAATCCTTCTTGAACGAGAGGATGTTCTCGATCTTGGCCCCGCGGAACGAATAGATCGACTGCGCGTCGTCGCCCACGACGCAGACCTTCGAATGGGTCTGCGACAGCCGGCGGATGATCGTATACTGCGCATAGTTGGTGTCCTGATACTCGTCGACCAGAATGTATTGGAACTGCTCCTGATAGCGGGCCAGCACGTCGGGACAATCCCTCAACAGGATGTTGGTCTGCAAAAGCAGATCATCGAAGTCCATCGCGCCGTTGCGCTTGCAACGCTGGCAGTAGATGTTGTAGATGTTGCCGAATTCGGGGATCTGGGCCTGCCGGTCCTCGGCCGCGCAGGTCGAATTGGCCAGATAGGCGCCCGGCGTGACGAGGCAGTTCTTGGCATAGGAGATACGCGAAGAGAGCACGTTGGGCTTGTACTTCTCGTCGGGAAGGTTCAGTTCCCGCACGATGGTCTTCAGCAGGTTCTTGCAGTCGCTGGGTTCGTAGATGGTGAACGAATCGGTGAACCCGATCTTTTCGGCGTTCTCGCGCAGGATGCGCGAAAAGACCGAGTGGAACGTACCCATGCGGATATAGCGGCTGCGGTTGTCGGGCAGCATCTGCGCGATGCGTTCGCGCATCGACTCGGCGGCCTTGTTCGTAAAGGTCAGGGCCAGAATGTTCCAGGGCTTAATGCCCTGCTCGATCATGTATGCGATGCGCGAGGTCAGCACGCGGGTCTTGCCCGACCCCGCGCCCGCGATGATGAGCGACGGCGAGTCGTAATTGACCACGGCATCCCGCTGGGCGGGGTTCAGACCTTGTAATATCGGCGATTCTTTGGATTCCATGACCGCAAAGTTAATACTTTTTTGCACGCCCTTCGGACAAAGTTCCGCCGATTTCGGAAAATTTTACCGCCGCGCCGCAAAATAGCGGACATGAAAACCCACACTGAAATCAGTCCCCGACAGCAACGACACGCTTATTGAAAGTCCACGTCGCAACTCGCCTCGAACACCTTTCCGTCATCGGCTGTCAGGCGCACGAAAAGCGTATGCTTTCCGGGCTGCGCCGGCCGGGTGACAAACCGAAAATAAAAACCCCCTCTGGGCAAAAGCGTCATATCATCCGGCGTAAGCTCCGAAATCAATTTATCGACGGGATAATATTCACCGTTCAGTTGTTCATGGTATTTTTGCGTATAGCCGCTCTGAATATAGGGCCAGGGCGTGTTGCTGGAAAAGCGCGCCAGATCGTTGAGCGACGTCCCCGCAGGATGTTCGGCATCCCAGTCCGCGGAACTCCACACCTCCAGATTGACGAAATCCCGGAAACACCGCGGGTTGAGTCCCTGATCATAAAAATAAACCCGAACCCGACGATTATAAGATACATCGTTGTGTTTTTCGCACAATTGATTATAGAAATCCTTCTTTTTACCGCTCATAGCTATATCCCATTCGCCCTCGCCAACAAAATCGACAGAATACCCCAATCCGAAATCTGTCATAGCAACGGATATTCCCCTCATATTCCCATATGAAAGTACAAATGAACGGGTGTAATAATCCTCATATGATTTGACGCAACCGACAGCCGACAAAACACACAGTAGAAGAACAAGTTTTTTCATAATCGCTACGGTTTATTATAAGTAACGATCCGGAACCACCAGGTGTAATTCTTCGCGTTCGCACCCCGCGTCTGCGAAACGGCAGCGTTATCGTCTGCCAAATAACACCCTTTCACTGCATCGAAAGCTTTGCCGGCAAAGTATCCGTCGTACTTTCCATCCCAACCCCAGTTGCAATGCAAAAGGAGAGATTTATCGACCCTCCTGCTTATGAGATTACTCATAGAAAATCGGGATTAAGGGTTAACAGATAACAAGATAGAAAAAAACCGATGAAACCGGACTGTTTTACCGGTTTTATTTTATTAAATTTGCAATAATTTCGATGAAAAAACGTTGGAAAAACAAAATTGAAAAAACAAACAGAATAACACGACAAATACAATGAGCGAAGTCATCAACATCAAAGAACTCAACGAGCGCATCGAACGCGAATCCGTTTTCGTCGATACGCTCCGCAACGAAATGGGAAAGGTCATCGTGGGCCAGAGCCACCTGGTGGACACCCTGCTGATCGGCCTGCTGTCCAACGGACACATCCTTCTGGAAGGCGTCCCGGGACTGGCCAAGACGCTGGCCATCACCACGCTCGCCAAGGCTGTCGACGCCTGTTTCTCGCGCATACAGTTCACCCCCGACCTGCTGCCCGCCGACCTGATCGGCACGCTGATCTACTCGCAGAAGAACGAGGATTTCGTCGTACGCAAGGGTCCGATCTTCGCCAACTTCGTACTGGCGGACGAGATCAACCGCTCCCCGGCCAAAGTGCAGTCGGCGCTGCTGGAAGCCATGCAGGAGCGTCAGGTGACCATCGGCGACAACACCTATCCCCTGCCGCAGCCGTTCCTCGTGCTGGCCACGCAGAACCCCCTGGAGCAGGAGGGAACCTACCCGCTGCCCGAGGCGCAGGTCGACCGTTTCATGCTCAAGGCCAAGATCTCCTACCCCAAGAAGCAGGAGGAGCGCGACATCGTGCGCATGAACCTCTCGGGCGCCGGCATGCCCGAGGTGGGCAAGGTCATCACTCCCGAGGACATCGTCAAGGCCCGCAAGGTGGTCGAGGACGTCTACATGGACGAAAAGATCGAGAAATACATCATCGACATCATTTTCGCCACGCGCGAGCCGGCGGAGTACAACCTCCAGAAGTTGCAGAACCTGATCGCCTACGGCGGTTCGCCCCGTGCGTCGATCTCGCTGGCCAAGGCCGCCCGGGCTTACGCCTTCATCCGCCGCCGCGGCTATGTCATCCCCGAGGACGTGCGCGCCGTCTGCCACGACGTGCTGCGCCACCGCATCGGCCTGACCTACGAGGCCGAGGCCGAGAACATCACCACCGAGGAGATCATCACCGACATTCTCAACAACGTAATCGTACCCTAACGATGCAGGAAACCGAGAACGATATTCTCAAACGCGTCCGCAAGATCGAGATCAAGACCCGCGGTCTTTCCAACGAGATCTTCGCCGGAAAGTACCATACGGCTTTCCGCGGGCGGGGCATGTCGTTTTCCGAAGTGCGGGAGTACCGTGCGGGCGACGACGTGCGGGACATCGACTGGAACGTCACGGCTCGCTCGCGCAAACCCCACATCAAGGTCTACGAGGAGGAACGCGAACTGACGATGATGCTGCTGGTCGACGTGTCGGCCTCGCGCATGTTCGGTTCGACCGACCGGCTGAAAAAGAACATCATCACCGAAATCGCCGCCGTGCTGGCCTTCTCCGCCGCGCAGAACAACGACAAGGTGGGCTGCATCTTCTTTTCGGACCGGGTCGAAAAGTTCATCCCCCCGAAGAAGGGCCGCAGCCATATTCTGATGATCATCCGCGAACTGATCGGCTTCCGCCCCGAATCCGCGGGCACGAAACTCTCGGAGCCGGTGCGTTTCCTGACGAATGTCAACAAGAAGCGCTGCACGACCTTCATCCTCTCGGACTTCATGGACTCGACCGGCGACAAGTCGGCGCTGGACGACGCGCTGAAGATCGCCGGGAGCAAGCACGACCTGGTGGGCATCCGCGTCTACGATCCCCGCGAGACGGAGCTTCCCGACGTGGGCATCGTCGAGCTGAAGGACGCCGAGAGCGGCCGCAAGGTCTGGGTCGACACCTCGTCGCGGGCCGTGCGCGACCACTATGCCGCCTCGTGGCAGCGGCGCAGCGGCGAAATAGAGGCGACGCTCAAGCACAACCGCATCGACACGGCGATGATCTCGACCGACGGCGACTATGTGGCCGAATTGATAAAACTGTTCAAACAGCGATGAAACGACTCTTTGCAATAGCGCTTCTTTTCGCGGGACTCGCGGCCCGGGCGCAGGAGACGCCCACGGTCACGGCGCGCGTAGAACCCGACAGCATTATGATCGGCGACCGCTTCGATTACGTCATCGACGTGGAGAAGGATCTGGTGCAGGTCGTGGAATTCCCCGTATTCGACCCCCGCGACGGCAAGATCGAGCTGGTCGAGAACTGCCCGGTCGACACGCTCGAACGCGACGGCCGGCGGCTCAAACTGCGCAAGCGCTACCGGCTGGCCGCATTCGACGAGGGCAAATACAACCTCGGCGCGGCGCAGGTGCTCTACGCCGACAAGAACATCCTCGACACGCTCCGGAGCACCGATTCGGTCTATCTGGAGGTTGCGACGTTCCAGATCGACTCCACGTCGCAGTCGATCTACGACCTGAAAGCCCAGAAAAACCTGCCGTTCCGCTTCCGCGAGGTGAGCGGCTACGTCAAGTGGGGCGTTTTCTTCCTCCTGATGCTGCTCGCGGCGGGCTATGCGCTCAAGCGTTACCTCGCCAGCCGCGGCAAGGGTTTCGGCGACCTGTTCAAACCCGCTCCGCCGCTCCCGCCGCACGTGGCGGCCATCCAGGCCCTCGAAGCGCTCCACAACCAGAAACTGTGGCAGAACAACAGGCATAAGCAGTACTATTCGGGCCTTACGGACATCCTGCGCACCTATATCGCCGCCCGCTGGGGCTTCGGCGCCATGGAGATGACCTCCGACGAGATCATCGAGACGATGCGCCCGGAGGAGCTGCCCGACAAGGCGCGGATGGACCTGACGGCGATCCTGCGCGACGCCGACCTGGTGAAGTTCGCCAAGGCGACGCCCGAGGCCGAGCAGAACGAGGCCGACTACCTCAAGGCGTACTACTTCGTCGAGGAGACGAAACCCGTCGAGGAGGAGGCTCCCGCCGAGGAAGAGTCCCCGAAGCAAAACTAAACGCGACAACGATGTACAAGTCACTCTATATCATTCTGTTTCTCTTTGCCGCCTCCGGGGTGCAGGCCCAACAGCTGCCCGAACGCTCGCTGGTGCGCAAAGGCAACCGGCAGTACAACAAGGGCAACTACGAGCAGTCGGCCGGCCATTACGAGCAGGCCCTGCAAGCGGCTCCGGGACAGTTCGAAGCGATCTACAACCTCGGAAACGCCCTCTACAAGGCCGAACGGTTCGACCGTGCCGAGCAGACCATGCAGCAGGCCGCGGCGGACTCGCTGCGCGCGGACACGGAGCGCGCCGAAGCGTTCTACAACCTCGGCAACGCGCAGTTCAAGCAACAGAAGTATCAGGAGGCGCTCGAAAGCTACAAGCAGTCGCTGCGCCTGAACCCCTCGGACATGGAGGCCAAGTACAACTACGCCTACACCAAGCGGCTGCTCGACGAGAACAAGGACGGCGGCGGTGGCGGCGGAGATCAGAACAAGGACCAGAACCAAGACCAGAACAAGGATCAGAACCAGAACGATCAGAGTCAGCAGAACCCCGATCAGAAAGGCGATCAGAAGGACCAAAAGGGCGACCCCAAGGACCAGCAGGGCGATCAGAAACAGAACCCGCAGGAGGGCAAGGGCGACAAGGAGGACCAGGGCGACCAGCAGGGGCAGCCGACGCCTTCGGGCATCTCGCCGCAGGAACAGCAGCAGATGCTCGACGCCATCCAGGCCCAGGAGGACAAGACCCAGGAGAAACTCAAGGAGAAACAGGGCGTGGTCGTCCGCGGAAAGAAAAACTGGTAGTTTTTTAATTAAAAATGAAAAATTAAGAATTAAAAATTGAAGGCCGATAACACCATAAAGGACAAGAGCCTCGATTTTGCAATCCGGATTGTCCGGCTGTATAAGCATATTTCCGAAACGAATAACGAGTACATACTTTCGAAACAGCTGCTTAAAAGCGGAACGAGTATCGGAGCAAACGTCCGGGAAGCAATCGGAGGACAATCGAAAGAGAATTTCATCGCAAAAATGCACATTGCATTAAAGGAAGCGTATGAAACCGAATATTGGTTGGAATTGTTATACAGCACGGACTACCTGGCGGAGAACGAATTTAAAAGTATTTTTACCGATTGCCGGGAATTGACGAATATTCTTGCAAGTATCCTGAAAACAATGAAAGAGACAAAATAATTTTTAATTTTTCATTCTTAATTTTTAATTGTGTAAGCTATGCATTTTGCTTCACCATATTATCTCTGGCTGCTGACGCTGCTCGTGCCGATGATCGGCTATTACGTCTGGCGGACGTTGCAGGGCGGAGCCTCGATCCAGATTTCGAGCGTCGCCGGCGTCGTGCGCGCACCCCGGACCGTGCGCTACTACCTGCGCCACCTGCCTTTCGCGCTGCGTGCGGCGGCCTTCGCGCTGCTCGTCGTGGCGCTGGCGCGCCCGCAGGACGTCGAACAGAACGTCCGCACCAACACCGAGGGCATCGACATCATGCTGGCCATCGACGTCTCCGGTTCGATGCTGGCACGCGACTTCAAGCCCGACCGCATCACGGCCGCCAAGGAGGTGGCCGGATCGTTCATCGCCGACCGCTACGGCGACCGCATCGGACTGGTGGCCTTCGCCGGCGAAGCCTTCACGCAAAGCCCGCTGACCACCGACCAGAGCACGCTGCAAACCCTTCTGGCCCGCATCCGCAGCGGACTGATCGAGGACGGCACGGCCATCGGCAACGGATTGGCCACGGCGATCAACCGCCTGCGCGAGAGCGATGCCAAGTCGAAAGTCATCATCCTGCTGACCGACGGCGTGAACAACCAGGGCCAGATCGCGCCGATGACCGCCGCCGAGATTGCCAAGGCGCAGGGCATCCGCGTCTACACGATCGGCGTGGGCACGGAGGGCATGGCCCCCTATCCGGCCATCGACATGTTCGGCAACCTGACGTTCGTCAACCAGAAGGTCGAGATCGACGAAAAGGTACTGAAGGCGATCTCCGACATGACCGGCGGCCGCTACTTCCGGGCCACGGACAAGGAGAAGCTGAAGGCCGTCTACGACGAGATCAACCAGCTCGAAAAGAGCAAAATCGAGGTGATGGAGCACATCTCCTACCACGAACTGTTCCTCACATGGGCGCTGGCCGCGCTGGGACTGCTGTTCACCGAGTTCCTGCTTTCGAACCTCGTACTGAAGCGAATACCCTGACGGAACGGCGATTCCGGTCCCCGGGCAAAGTCCTCCCTTTGCCAAGGGGAGGATTCAGGAGGAAATGTCGATATTCAACGGGCACTGCAAGTGCCCTAATGCAGACCCGGCGGGTTGAATATGGGCAAAAAACAGGATACAATCCGCAGGGTCCGCATTAATTATGTTCCGTTTCGCAAATCCGCAATATCTCTGGCTGCTGCTGGCCGTCCCGGCGCTCGTCGCGCTCTACTGGCTGGCGGCCCGCAACCGCCGCAGACGGCTCGCACGCTTCGGCCGCCCCGGCATTCTGGAGGAGCTGATGCCCGAAGTATCGACCGGGCGCACGGCTCTCCGGTTCATCCTTTTCTGCGCCGCCGTCGCGCTGGTCATACTGGCTGCGGCGCGCCCGCAGTTCGGTTCGAAGCTCCGCGAGGAGAAAGCCCAGGGCATCGAAATGATGCTCACGGTCGACGTTTCGAACTCGATGCTGGCCGAAGATTTCGAACCCAACCGTCTCGAACGGACCAAATACGCCATCGGCAAACTCTTCGAGGGGTTGCAGCAGGACCGCGTGGGACTGGTCGTCTTCGCGGGCGAACCCAAGGTCCAGCTGCCGATCACCTCGGACTACCGCATGGCCCGGGCCTTCGCACGGCGGATCGACCCGTCGCTGGTATCGGTGCAGGGCACGGCCATCGGCAAGGCGCTGGAACAGGCCCTGCTGGCCTTCTCGGGCGACACGGAGCAGAGCCACGGCCGCGTCATCATCCTCATCACCGACGGCGAGAACCACGACGACGACGCCATCGCCGTCGCCGAGCGCGCCGCACAGATGGGCGTGAAGATCTTCACCATCGGCATCGGCACGCCCGAAGGCGCCCCGATTCAGATCGGCGGCGAATTCATCAAGGACGAGGCGGGCGAAATGGTCGTCTCAAAGCTCAACGAGGAGATGCTGGCCCGAATCGCCGACATCACGGGCGGCGCCTACGTCCGCTCGTCGAAGCAGTCGATCGGTCTCGACGAGATCGTCAAGGCGATCAACGAGATGGAGCAGACCGAACTTTCGACGGTCCGCTTCGAGGAGTTCAACGAGCAGTACCAATACCTGCTCATCGCGGCGCTGGTCCTGCTGCTGTTGGAATTCGTCGTACTCGACCGCCGCAACCCGCTGCTGGCTCACCTGAACATCTTCCGCGAGAAATAGCCGCGCCGCGGAGTGTGGCAGCGGCTTTGCAAGGTTCCGTCACAACCCCAGAATAACGGCCCATGTCCCTCGAAAACACCCCTGCCGCACGCATTTCGGCCCTCGCGGCGGCCCAGAAAACCTACTTCCGCTCGGGAGCGACGCTCTCCGAGGCGTTCCGCCGCACGATGCTCCGGCGTCTGGACGCGGCGCTCGCGAACTGGGAGAAACGCCTCTGCGACGCCCTGTGGACGGACCTGCACAAATCCCCCAAGGAGGCTTACCTCACCGAAATCAGCATCGTCCGGGGCGAAATCCGCAGCCACCTGCGCCACCTCGGCAAATGGATGCGTCCCGAACGCCGTCCGTCGCCGCTGAAACTCCTGCCGTCGAAAAGCCGCATTCTCTCCCAGCCGCTCGGGCAGGCGCTTATCGTCGCACCGTGGAACTACCCCGTGCAGCTGCTGCTCAACCCGCTGGTCGGAGCCATCTCGGCGGGCTGCACCGCCCTGCTGAAACCCTCTCCCTACACCCCGAACGTCGCCGAGGTCCTCGAGCGGATGATCGCCGAGATCTTCGACGAGGAGTACGTCGCCGTCGCGCAGGGCGGCCGCGAGGTCAACACCCTGCTGTTCGGCATGCGCTGGGACGTGATCTTCTTCACGGGAAGCCCCGCGCTGGGACGGATCGTGATGACCGCCGCGGCCCGCAACCTCACGCCCGTCGTGCTGGAACTGGGCGGCAAAAGCCCCTCGATCGTGGACCGAGGCGCCGACATCGAGGTCGCGGCGCGCCGCATCGCCTGGGGCAAGACCCTCAACGCCGGGCAGACCTGCATCGCACCCGACTACCTGCTGATCCACCGATCGCTGCAAGACGAGTTCTCCCGAGCCTTCGCCCGCGCCCTGCATCGGCTTCACGGCGACGACGCGCAGCAAAGCCCCCACTACGGTCGGCTGGTCAACGACCGGGCTTTCGGGCGCGTAACGAGTTATCTCGCGCAGGGGAAAATCCTTGTCGGGGGCCGCACCGACCCCTCCGACCGCTATATCGAGCCGACGCTGCTCGCGGAGGTCGACCCCGGCGCGCCCGTGATGCAGGAGGAGATCTTCGGTCCGGTCCTGCCGATGCTCCCCTTCGACGACATCGGCGAAGCCGTGGCGCTGATCAACGACCGCGAAAAACCGCTGGCGCTTTACTACTTCGGACCCGAAAAGACGGGCCGCGAAGTCCTGCTGCATACCTCCTCGGGCGGCGCGTGCATCAACGACACGATCATGCAGATCGCCAACGACCGCCTGCCGTTCGGCGGCGTGGGCAACTCGGGCATGGGCCGCTACCACGGCCACGACAGCTTCGACGCCTTCTCCCTCCGCCGCGGCGTGGTCGAGTCTCCGGCGCGGCCCGACCTGCCGCTGCGCTACCCGCCCTACAAGGGGTTCCGGTGGGTGAAGAAGATACTATAAGAAATTAAGAATTAAAAATTAAGAATTAAAAATTAGAGAGAGATCAGCGGTTACTGCATTTTTAATTCTTAATTTTTAATTCTTAATTTTTAATTCTTAATTTTTAATTCCCTACCTTTGTCCCGCAGGTCCGCTCTGTCGCTGCCGGCCGCAAGCCGGGAGAGGAAAGTCCGGGCAACGCAGAGCGCCACGCAGGCTAATGACCTGACAGCCGTGAGGTTGTGGCAGCGTAACAGAAAACGACCGCCCGCAGGGGATTTTCGGAATTCCGGCGGGTAAGGGTGAAAAGGCGGGGTAAGAGCCCACCGCGGGGGCAGCAATGTCGCCCGGCAGTACGTCCCGTGGGTTGCAAGACCGTGTATACCGGCAATCAAGGGTTGCTCGCCCGATGCCGGGGGGTAGGTTGCTTGAGGCGGCAGGAGACTGCCGTCCTAGATAAATGACAGGGGCCCGGGGTTCGCCCCGGGAACAGAACCCGGCTTACAGGACCTGCACGTACGGAGGTGTCGCAGCAATGCGGCGCCTCCTCTGTTTTCAGGCCCATTTCGCCGCAGAAGTCCCGGCCGGCCCCGCGGCCCGCACGGCGCACGAAACGCTCCCGGCGGCCCAAACCTACGCCGAAAGGGTCGCCGACGCGCGTTCGGGCGCGGGATGGCTCACCCCCCCCGCATCGGCCGTGCCGCTCGTGCGGGCGCTCCTGAAACGCAAAAAACGGAAAAAACCGGGTAAGACGCTACTCCAGCCCCATGCGCTTGCGGGCGAAGGGCATGACCCACGCCGGGGACTGCTCGCGCGCCAGCATGTCGCGCATGTACTCCATGTAGGGTTCCGAATGGCGGAACCAATGCTGCAATCCCTCGCAGAGCGAGTTCTTGCGGCAGCCGTCGGAACCGGTCTCGAAGCGGTGCTTCGGACATTCGCCCCGGCAGGCGAAATAGTATTTGCACCGCAGGCATTCGGCGGGCAGCGCATTGCGCTTGGCAAGGCCGAAATCCACCCGTTTGCGCGAACGGTAGATCTCCGACAACGGCGTTTCGCGGATGTTGCCCAACTTGTATTCGGGATAGACGAAGTGGTCGCACGAATAGACGTCGCCGTTGTGCTCGACGACCAGCGCGTCGCCGCACGTCTCGCCCATCGAGCAGACGCCCGGGGGCACGCCGCACCACTGGGCCAGCGTCGCGTCGAACATCTGCACGAACGTACGTCCCACGTCGCTCACCACCCACACGTCGAACACGTCGCACAGGAACTCCCCGTAACCCTTGGCCGTCACCGACCATTCGGCCAGCCGCGCCCCCTCGCGGTCGGGCGAGACGATCAGCGGGCGGTGAAACCCGGGCTTGTCGACGACATGCTCCACGGCAGGCAGGAACTGCATGTACCGGCTGTGCACCGTGTCGCGGAAGAAGCGGTAAATCTCCCCGCCGCGCCCCTCGCACAGACGGTTCACCACGCTCAGCGTATTGTACTCCACGCCGCTGCGCTGGAACATTTCGATCGTCCGCATCACCCGCTCGAAAGTGGGCCGGCCGCCCTTCGTCAGGCGGAACGCGTCGTGAATGTCCTGCGGCCCGTCGAGCGAAATCCCCACCAGAAAATTGTTCCCGGCAAAGAGGTCGCACCACGCCTCGTCAACCAGCGTGCCGTTGGTCTGGAGGATGTTCTCGATCTTCTTGCCATCGGCGTATTTTTGCTGGAAGTCCATCGCCTTCCGGTAGAAATCCACCCCCAGCAGCAGCGGTTCGCCGCCGTGCCAGCAGAACTGCACCGTCGGAACCTCGTTGGCCTCGATGTACTGCCGGACGTAAAGTTCCAGCAGCTCGTCGCTCATCACGGCCTGCCGGCCGCCGTACTGCACGGCCTTGTCCAGGTAGTAGCAATAGTGGCAGTCGAGGTTGCACGCCGAACCGGCCGGCTTGAGCATCGTCGAAAAGGCGACCGGACCAGCCTGTTTCTCCGCGTCGCGGAAGGTGAAAATATCCTTGTTCTTCATGTTAAGGTTCCCAGATTTACGAGTGAAACGGATCGGGGTCCGCAATTATTTCGACAAATATACGAAAACGGCCGGGTAATCGGGACCATTTTATGGTCAAAACTTGTCGAACGGCGTCCCAATATGTCACAAACATCCCCAAAAAAGAGGGACCGAAAGATCAAAATTGCTATCTTTGGCAACTGAATCCTTCCCTAATCCGATGAACCCGGGAAAAACACTGCTGCTCCTGCAATTTCTGCTCTGCGCCGCGACCGCCGCGGCACAGTCCGCAGAGGTGCGTTTCCGCGTCGCCGACCGGGCGACGCGCGAGGCCGTCGTGGGCGCCGTGGCCGAGCTGCGCAGCCGCACCGACACCGCGGCGGCGCCCCTCTACACCACTTCGGACATCGACGGACGCGGAACGTTCCCCCGCGTGCCGCACGGGGACTACCGCCTCACCGTCACCTCGCTCGGTTACGACTCGCTGCGCCGCGACCTGCGGGTCGGCGCGGCAACCGTCCGGCTCGATTCGCTGTGGCTCGCGCCCCGCGCCGAAGCCATCGACCAGGTGACCGTCGAAGCCCCGGCGCTCCGTTCGTCGGTGCGCGGCGACACGCTCTCCTACCGCGCCTCGGCCTACAAGGTCTCGTTCGGCGCCGACGCCGAATCGCTGATCTCGAAGATGCCCGGACTGGAGGTCGCCGACGGCGGCATCGAAGCCCAGGGGCGCACCGTGCAGCGCATCTACGTCGACGGACGCGAGTTCTTCGGCAACGACGTGATGTCGGCCATCCGCAACATTCCGGCCGACATGATCGAGAGCATCGACATCTACAACTCGCAGAGCGACCAGTCGGAGTTCACGGGCGTCGACACCGGCGAAGGGCACACGTCGCTCAACATCGTGACGCTTCCCGACAAGCGGCGGGGCGCCTTCGGCCGCCTCTACGGCGCCTACGGCATTGCGGACAAATACATCGGGGGCGGCAATGTCAACATTTTCGACAACGACCGCCGCATCTCGGTGGTCGGCCTGGCGAACAACATCAGCCGCCAGAACTTCTCGTTCGAGGACATTCTCGGCACGACGGACCGGTCGGGCCGGAAAAGCCCGAACAACAGCTTCATGGTCCGCCCGCTGGACGGCATCTCGACGGTGCAGGCCATCGGCGTCAATTACAGCGACGACTGGGGCGCGAAGGGAAAGGTCACGGCCAGCTACTTCTTCAACCGCACCGACAACCGCAACACCAGCCAAAGCGACCGGCAGACCTTCACTTCGACGGACAAACTGGTGCTCTACAACGACGAGAACCGCTCGAAGACGCTCAACCTCAACCACCGCTTCAACTCGCGCATCGACTACAAGTTCTCGGACCGCCATTCGGTGATGATGCGCACCTCGTTCAGCCTGCAGGACAACAACTCCCGCAACGAACTGCGGAGCCGCACCGACAACAAGTTCTCCGACGACGACATCCGCTTCGTCTACCGCCGCCGCAACTTCGGCCACAACAACAGCGACGGTTACAACGTCTCGAACCACCTGCTCTACCGCTACCGCCTGCCGGGCGCCAAGTCGCACAACCTGACCGTCGGAGCCGGAGGAACCTACCGCAGCTACGAACAGCTGAGCCGCCCGCGGCAGTACACCTTCCGCGACCCGGACAACATAGAGTGCGACACGTCGGACTACTCTTCGCGCAACATCACGCGCACCGACCGCGACCAGCCGGGCTACGACGTGAACGGCAACGTGAGCTACACCCGTTCGCTCTCGAAACGCTCGCGCCTGAGCTTCGAATACCGCATCAACTACACCGACAACAGCGTCGAACGCAATACGTTCGTGCTCACCAAAGAGAACGTCTTTCCGGACGAGCGCAACCCCAGGCAGTCCACCGAATACGACTACGCCTACCTGACCCACCGCATCGGCAGTACGTACCAGTATTATTTCAAAAAGACGAAGATCGCCGGAACGCTCCACTACCAGCACGCCGCCTTCAGCAGCGACTACGCCTTTCCCTATGCGCGGAAGACCGAGACGTCGTTCGACAACCTGACATACAGCGTGGTGGCCAACATCAACGTAAACCGCAACAACACCTTGAAGTTCAACGCTTCGGGACGCACGTCGAATCCCCGCGCCACCGACTTGCAGGACATCGTCAACACCACCAACCGCCAAAACGTCTTCGCCGGAAACCCCGGTCTCGACCCGGTCTACACCCACCGCCTTTCGGGCCAGTACATCCGGGCGAATCCCGCCAAAGGGCGCACCTTCACCGTCTCGGCGGAAGCGACGGCCAGCCCCAACACCATCACCGACTCGCTGGTGATCGACTCGCCGGATTTCGTGATCGACGACGAAGGGACCAAACTGGGCGAAGGCAACCAGTACACCAAGCCGGTCAACCTCGCGGGACTTTGGAGCCTGCGCGCCAGCGTCAACTACGGCATGCCGGTCCGGTGGCTGCGCTCGAACCTCAATTTCCGGGCGGGCATCTCGACGGGCCGCATCCCGAGCATCATCAACGGCGAACGCAACTTTCTGAACAACAACGTCTACAATGCCGGCCTGACGCTCGGCAGCAACATCTCGGAAGCGGTGGACTTCCGCCTGAGCTACACGGGCCGCTACAACGTGAGCCGGAGTTCCTCCGAGGTGCGCACGCTCGACAACACCTATTTCAGTCAGACGGCGAAAGCCGAGACGACGTTCGTCCTCTGGAAACGCCTCGTCCTGCGCGCCAACGCCGACTACAACTACTACCGGGGGATCACGGACACGTTCCTCGAAGAACGGCTGATCTGCAACGCGATGCTCGGTGTCAAGCTCTTCCGCAACTGCCTGGGCGAAGCCAGCGTCGGAGTGAACGACATTCTCGACCAGAACGGCACGACCTTCCGCCGCACGGTGTCGGGAACGACGCTGCGCAACGTGACGAACCTGGCCGTCGGCCGCTACGTGTCGTTCCAGTTCACCTACAACCTGCGTCTTTTCCGCCGCCAGAGCAACGCCGTGATGGACGCATTGCAGGGAAAGTAACCGATTTTCCGCCCGAAACGCCGGTTTTCGCGTTTTTTTCACTATTTTCGTAGCTCAAACCCAATAATCCATTATGAAAAAACTACTTCTGACACTTCTGCTATTCAGTGCCGGGACCGGAATTTCCGCAGCCAAAACCTACGATCTGAAATCCCCCGACGGGAAAATCGCCGTACGCGTGGATGTCAGCGCCGACGCCGTCACCTACTCCATTTCGCGCGACGGCAAAGAGCTGATCGCCCCCTCGCCCCTTTCGCTCACGCTCGCCGACGGGCGCGTGCTCGGCCGCAAAGCCTCGGTGCGCAAGGCGTCGGCAAAAAGCGTCGACGAAATCATCGAAGCGCCCTTTTACAAGCGCAGCGCCGTCGAGGACCGATACAACTCGCTGACGCTTACGTTCAAAGGGGATTACGGCATCGACTTCCGGGCCTATGACGACGGCGCGGCCTACCGGTTCCGCACCTCGATGAAGGACGAAATCACCGTTACGGACGAGCTGGTGGACATCCGTTTCCCGGAGGACTTCACGACGCTGGTCCCCTACGCCCGCGACGGCAAGAAGGAACCGGGGCTGGCCCGCTACTACTTCAACAGCTTCGAAAACACCTACTCCACCCAGCCCGTCTCGAAGGTCGCCGACGACCGCCTGGCCTTCCTGCCCATCCTGGCAGACGCCGGAACGGCGAAAATCGTCATCACCGAGGCCGACCTGGAGGACTACCCGGGCATGTACCTCTACAACCCCACGGGCGGCAAGGCCCTGCGCGGCAACTTCGCGCCCTATCCGGCCAAGGAGGTGCAGGGAGGCCACAACGAACTGCAACTGCTGGTGACCGAGCGCGAGGACTTCATCGCCCGCACCTCGGGGACCCGCACCTTCCCGTGGCGCGTCTTCGCCATCGCCGGACGCGACATCCAGCTGGCCGACAACGACATGGTCTACCGTCTCGCCGCACCCTCGCGCGTGGAGGACGTCTCGTGGATCAAACCCGGCAAGGTGGCCTGGGACTGGTGGAACACCTGGAACCTCTACGGCGTGGACTTCAAGTCGGGAATCAACAACGAAACCTATAAATACTACATCGACTTCGCCGCCGACCACGGCATCGAATACGTCATCCTCGACGAAGGCTGGGCCGTGAACAAAAAGGCCGACCTTTTCCAGGTCGTTCCCGCGATCGACCTGCCCGAACTGGTCGCCTACGGCAAGGAACGCGGCGTGGGCATCGTCCTCTGGGCCGGTTTCTATGCCACGGAACGCGACCTCGAACGCGTCTGCAAACACTACTCGGAGATGGGGATCAAGGGCTTCAAGGTCGATTTCCTCGACCGCGACGACCAGAAGATCGCCGATTTCACCTACCGCCTCGCGGAAACGGCCGCCAAATACCGCCTGTTCCTCGACATGCACGGCTACCACAAGCCCGCGGGAATCCAGCGCACCTATCCCAACGTGCTCAACTTCGAGGGCGTCTTCGGGCTGGAGCAGATGAAGTGGACCAGCGAGAAGACCGACATGGTGACCTACGACGTGACGATCCCCTTCATCCGCATGCTCGCCGGACCGATGGACTACACGCAGGGCGCCATGCGCAACGCCACGCGCCGGAACTTCCGCGCCGTAGGCTCCGAGGCCATGAGCCAGGGCACGCGCTGCCGCCAGCTGGCCGAATACGTGATCTTCGAATCGCCGTTCAACATGCTGTGCGACTCGCCGTCGAACTACATGCGCGAGCCGGAATGCACGGAGTTCATCGCCTCCGTCCCGACGACTTGGGATGAGACCGTGGGTCTCGACGGCCGCGTCGGGGAGTACGTCTCCATCGCACGCCGCAAGGGCGACACCTGGTACGTCGGCGGCATGACCGACTGGAACGCCCGTACCCTGACCATAGACCTCGGCTTCCTGGGCGAGGGCGCCTACACCGCCGAACTGTTCCGCGACGGCGTCAACGCCGACAAGGCGGCCCGCGACTACAAACGCGAGTCGGTCGAAATTCCCGCCGACCGGAAGCTGACGGTGAAGATGGCTCCCGGAGGAGGCTTCGCCCTGAAGGTCTCGCGCAAATAGCGCGCGGCGACACGCACGAAAAACCCGGGCGGCCCATCAAGGCCGCCCGGGTTTCGTTTCGGAAAGCGGGTTGCCCCGCGTCACTCCTGCGTGAAGACCGCCGTATAGCGGTTGCCCTGGGCGAGGATTTCACGCGCCAGGCGGCGCACCTCGGCGGGCGTCACGGCCGTGAACAACGCCTCGTTGTCCTTGTCCAGATCCACGCCGTCGAAATACTCCGCACGCATCTTGTTGAGCCAGTAGGAGGTGGATTTCAGGTTCTTCGACCGGCTTTCGGCGTTGACTTTCCGGAAATAGAGCATCGCCTCGTTCACCTCCTGCTCCGAGGGAGCCTCGGCGGCCAGACGTTCGATGCCCTTCTGCACCTCGCCCAACAGCATTTCACACAGTTTGGGGTCGGTGTCGAAGCTCACCACCAGCTGACAGTAGCCGCGGGGACGGGCGCTGACCTCGTCATGCACGCCGACATAATAGGTTCCGCCCTTCTCCTCGCGCACCGTCGTCAAATAGCGTGCGCCAAGGATGTAGGTGACGTAACGCAGCGCGGCGTAGTTCTCCGGAGTATAGTCGAACCGGCCGTGGTAGATGCGTTCGATCGACGATTTGGGCGTCACGGCGCCCGGGACGACCGCGTCGTATTCCGCCGCTCCGGGAACGATCCTGAAATCCGTCTTCGCGAATTTCCGCTTCGGGGCCGCGGGCAGCGAGCCGATGTATTTCTCGACGAGCGGCCGCGCCTCGGCGGCCGGCATCTCGCCCGCAAAGAAAAAGACAAAGTCGGCGACGTTGCCGAAGAGCTTGTCATAGAGCCTGCGGGCCGCCTCGCGGTCGAAACGGTCGGGCGCCGCGGGCGCCCCCCGCCGCAGCCACGGATGGCCGCCGTATTTTACGCTGTCGGCGCGCTCGGCGAAAAGCGCCTTGGGCGACTTCTCCTTTCCGAGCGACGCGCGGGCCAGGTCGAGATAGTCGCCGTAGGCCTGCTCCGAGAAGTTGGGACGGGTGATATAGAGATGCAGCAGTTGCAGCAGCAGTTCGAAGTCGGCCACGCCGGACGCTCCCGAGAAGACGCTTTCAGTCCGCCCCAGCGTCACCATCAGACTGGCGTCGTGGGCGAAAAGCAGGTCGCGCATCCCGGCGCGGTCGAGGTCCTTCACGCCCATCGTGCGAATGTAGTTCTGAAGCAGGTGCATGCCCTCCACATCGCTGTCGCGGGCGAAGCCGCCCTCGCTGACCGCCGTCACCCCGACCTTGCGGACGCCGATCACCTCGGGAACGGTGCGCCAGAAGACCTTCACGCCGTTCGAGAGCGTCCACTCCTCGGCCCCGAGAGGCGCCTTGCGGGTCCTGACGACCTTTCCGGGCGTCACCTTCTCCGTAAAGAGCGGTCCGGCGGACTTCCCGCGGCGCTCGGGACGGGCGATCTTCGCACGCTTCACCGAGTCGATCAGGTCGAAGGCATCCGTCTCCGAAGGAACCTTGTCCAGATGCTCCTCGGACGACGACACGAGCACGAGCATCCCCTCCGGCGAGGTCATGCCGGCACGCAGGCCGTTCACCTCCTCGCAGGTCAGGGCGTCGAGCTGCTCGCCGACGATCCGCGTCCGGTCGTCGGGCGTCACGTAGGGCACATTGCGCGTGAAATGCTCCACATACCGCCCGGCCAGGTCGGTGTTCGTGGCGAGCCGGTACTTTTCGAGCGCGGCTTTCTCGCTCCGCGCCACCTTGGCACGTGCGGCCTCGAACTCCTCGCGGCTGAAACCGTAGCGTCGGATCTGCTCCACGTCGGTCAGCACCCCGGCCAACGCCTCGCGCATATCGTGCTCCTTGGGCAGGGCCGTCAGCATGAAGGTGTTCCGGCATGTGGCGAGGCTCCCGAGAACGGCCACCACGCGTTTGTAACGGGCGTCGGGGCGTTTCTCCGCCTCGGCCAGCCGGGCGCGCGCCATTTCGAGAAAGACCTTGCGCGCCAGTTCGTCGCGCACGGCGCCCACCGTCGCACGCTCCTCCTCCGACGGATAGGGCTGGTAGAAGATCAGCTTCACGGCCACGGCCTTGGTTTCGGGATCGGTCACCAGTCCGTAGCGGGGCTTGTCGCGCTGCGGAATGTCGTAGACCTCCTTCCGGGCGGGATTTTCGGCCTTCGGGATCGACGACATCACGTCGCGGATCTTCCGCTCCATCGCGTCCACATCCACGTCGCCGACGACGATCACCGCCTGCAGATCGGGACGATACCATTTATGATAGAAGTCAATGAGCGTCTGCCGCCCGAAGCTGTTGACGATCTCCATGTCGCCGATCACGTCGCGCCGGGCGTATTTCGACCCGTCGTACTCGACCTCGGCCGACTTGCGGGCCATGCGCGAGCGGGCGTCGTTGCCGCGCCGCCACTCCTCGCGGATCACACCCCGCTCCGACTCGATCTCCCCGGGTTCGCAGGCGATGTAATAGGACCAGTCGTGCAGGATCAGCAGCAGCGAGTCCACCAGTCCCTCGCGCACCAGCGGCACGTTGGAAACATTGTAGACCGTACGGTCGCGCGAGGTGTAGGCATTGACGTTGTATCCGAAGCGCACTCCATTGGCCGCAAGGTAGTTGAGAATGCCCTTTCCGGGAAAGTGCTTCGTTCCGTTGAAGGCCATGTGTTCGAGGAAATGGGCCAGGCCGTTCTGGTCGTCCTCCTCCTGCAGGGCGCCTACGTCGTGGGCGATGAAGAAATCCGCCCGCTGCCGGGGATTGTCGTAATGCCGGATGTAGTAGGTCATCCCGTTGTCGAGCCGGCCGACCCGGACCTCGCCGTCGAGCGGCATCTTCTCTTGCGGGCCTGCGGGGACTTGCCCCGCCGCCGGAACGGCCAGCAGACAGAGCAGGGCCGCACGGATCAGAACAGATTTTTTCATCGTGGATTCGCTTAATTATGCAGTGCAGTTTCGCAAATATACAAAAAAGTCGCACAGGAGACGCTAAAAAACGGACGTCGCGGATCAATCAAACTTCAAAATAACTATCTTTGCGTTATACACATCATTTACAACCCGAACAATGAAAAGAAAAAGCAATTGGTTAAAGAATTTGCTGCAATGGGGCACGCTTGCGGCAATCGTGGGATTCGTGGTCTACGGGCTTACGCTCGGGGAGAAACCCGCGGACGTGGAGGCCTACTGCCCGTTCGGCGGACTGCAGGCACTGGGAAGCTACCTGGTCAACAACTCGCTGGCATGCACGATGTCCATGACGCAGATCATGGTAGGCGTCATGCTCGCCGTGGGAGTGATCCTTTTCAGCAAACTCTTCTGCGGCTACCTATGCCCGCTGGGAACCGTCAGCGAATGGATGGGCCGGGGCGGCAAAAAACTGAAGGTCAGCGTCGAAATCCGCCCGGGAAGCATCGCCGACCGCCTGCTCCGCGCCGTCAAATACGCGCTGCTGTTCTACGTGTTCTACATGTCGGCGTCAAGCAGCGAACTTTTCTGCAAGAATTTCGACCCCTATTACGCCGTCGCCACGGGCTTCAAGGGTGAGATCACCGTCTGGATGACCGTCATTTCGGTTGCACTGCTCTTCCTCGGCAGCTTTTTCGTCAAAATGTTCTGGTGCAAATACATCTGCCCGCTGGGTGCGCTGAGCAACATCTTCAAATTCACCCTCACCTTCGCGGGCATCGTCATCCTGCTGTGGGCGCTCGGGCTGCTGGGCGTGGCTTCGGCCTGGGTATGGGCGCTGGGCGCCGCCTGCGTCATCGGCTACCTCTGGGAGATGATCTATCTCAAGAGCAAGGTCTTCCCGCTGCTGCGCATCGTCCGCGACGAAGCCACGTGCACCAAGTGCGACGTCTGCCGACGCAAATGCCCCTATTCGATCGACATCAAGAACCTCGACAAGGTGAAGCACATCGACTGCACGCTCTGCGGAACGTGCGTCTCGGCCTGCCCCGAAGATTCGTTGCAGGTCGGCGGCAAACGCTCGCTGCGCTGGCTGCCCGGCATCCTGGCCGTCGCGCTCTTCGGCGCGGCGCTGTGGTTCGGCAGCCACTGGGAACTTCCGACCATCGACGAGAAGTGGGGCGAATACGAGCAGGTCGAAGGCATGCAGACCTACGAAATCGAAGGACTCACCTCGGTAAAGTGCTTCGGCAGCTCGAAGGCCTTCTCCGCGAAGATGCAGAAAGTGCCGGGCGTCTACGGCGTGAAAACGTTCGTGAAACGCCACGCCGTGGTGATCAGCTACGATCCCAAGGCGATCGACGAGACGAGCATCGACAAGGCGATCTTCTCGCCGACGACCATGAAGTTCGCAACGCCGAAAGCCGGCGTCGACTCGCTGTCGGTGGTCCGCATCGGCGTCGAGGGACTCCACGATAAGATGGACATGGTCTACTTCGGGGCCATCCTGCGCAACATCGACGGCATCTGCGGCTTCGACGCACAGTACGACTGCCCGGTAGCCGTTACGCTCTACGTCGACCCGTCGGCCGCGATCCCCGAAAAGATGCTCCGCGACTCGATCGAGGTCAAGGAGGCCCACATGCTGGCCCACGGCGGCAAGGTCCGCGCGATTCCGGTCCACTACGAGCTCAAAAGCTACGACCCCGCCGCCGGCAGGATCGGCCGCCGCGAGTTCCTCGACCTGATGTTCGAGCAGACCCGCGACCTCTCGGCGCCGTTCAAGCATAACACCGAGACTTACGGCGATGACGCGAAGTACCCCAAAGGCGTCTACGAAGTCGAGTGCCGCGGCATCGAGAAGCCGCTCATCAAGCGCAGCTTCCCCTACTTCCGCGGGTTCCTCTCGCTCAAGGAGGGCATCACGCGGCTCGACGTGGCATTGAACGACGAGGAGGTTCCCGTACTGCGGATCGTCTACGTCAAGTCGATGTGGGACGACGCGAAGATCTGGAACGAACTGCTCAACGCCAAGGTGTGGCCCGTGAAATACAAGGACGGCACGCTCAAGGACGAGGAGCCGAAGTTCACCTTCAAAACCGAGGGACACACCCTCTGACACCACCGGGGCTTGTGATACGCAAGCCCCTTTTTTCGAGATAAACCAAGAAGACGATGAAAAAAGCGATTTTTTACCTGCTGGCCTGCGTCCTGCTCCCGGTTGCGGCGTCGGCCGACGAAGGCATGTGGCTGGTCAGCACGTTCCGGGACGTGATCTACCCCCAGATGAAGAAGGAGGGGCTGAAACTCAAACCCGGAGAGATTTACAACGAGGAGTCCCCGGCGCTGTGCAACGCCATCGTGGCCGTCGACGGCGGCATGGGCACGGGCAGCGTGATTTCGGACAAGGGACTCGTCATCACCAACCACCATGTGGCCTACGGCGACATCCACTCGTTGAGCACCCCCGCGAAGAACTACCTCGAAGAGGGCTTCTGGGCGCTCGAACAAAAGGACGAACTGCCGCTCAAGGGCAAGACCGTGACCTTCCTGCGGCAGGTCCGCGACGTGACGGACGAGGCCCAGGCCATCCGCGACTCGCTCGAAAAGGCCAACAGCCTGGGCATCTTCGGGACGCGCAAGGTCTATGGCATCCTCGAACGGAAGTACGGCGGGGACACCCCCTTCGAAGTGGAATGCGCCTCGATGTGGAAGGGCAAGAAATACCTGCTTTTCTACTACGAGACCTATAAGGACGTGCGCCTCGTGGGTGCGCCTCCCGTGAAAATCGGGGCCTTCGGCGGCGAGCAGGACAACTGGGGCTGGCCCCAGCACAAGGGCGATTTCGCCCTCTACCGCGTCTACGGCGACGCGAAGGGCCGCCCGGCGGCCTACTCGGAGAACAACGTGCCCATCACGCCCCGCAAGGTGCTGAATGTCTCGACGAGTGGCATCCACGACGGGGACTACGCCATGGTGATCGGCTTTCCGGGCCGCACCAACCGCTACATGTCGTCGCAGGCCGTGCGCGAAAAGGAGCACGTGACCAACCCCGTGGTGATCAAGGCGCGCCGCGACCGCCTCGACATCATGCTGCGCCACATGGAGGCCGACCCGGACGTGCGGCTGATGTACAGCGACAAGTATTTCAACATCAGCAACTACGCCGACTACGCCAAGTGGGAGAACATCTGCCTGCGCCGTTACGACGTTATCGGCATCCGCGCCGCCGAGGAGGCGCGCCTCGCCGCCTGGATCGACGCCGATCCGGCCCGCAGGGCCGAATACGGCGACCTGCTCGCCAACCTCAAAAAAGGCTACGAGGCCCGCGCCGAAGCCGTGCGCGAAAAGTGCTACTACCAGGAGACGTGGATTCGCCCGAGCGACGTGATGATGACGGCCAACCGTCTCGGCACGCTCGTCGACCGCATGCAGCGCGACGGCATCGCCTCGGTGCAGGACGGCGACAAGAACTTCGCGGGCGTGAAGTCCAACACCCGCCGGATGATGAAGGACTTCGACCTGGCCACCGACAAGGAGGTGCTGACACGGATGATGGAGAGTTTCATCGACAACGTGCCCCGCGAAATGTGGGGCGAGCAGCTGCCGCAGCTTTACGACCGTTTCAAGGGCAACGTTCCGGCGCTGGTCGACTACGCGTTCGAAAACACCTGCTGCACCAGCTACGAAAAGCTCTGCGCCTGGTTCGCACAGCCCCGCACGGCCGAGGAGATCCTCTCCGACCCGATGGCGGCGATGGCCAATTCGGTCAGCTCGCGGCGTTTCGCCGAGAAACTCAAACAGGCCGAGGAGACGTCGGGCATCGACGCCGACAAGGAGGAACTCCGCTACACCCACGCCATCTACGAGATGCGCGAATCGGAAGGCACGCCCCAATATCCCGACGCCAACTCGACAATGCGCCTCACCTACGGAACCGTAGGCCCGGTCTCGCCCAAGGACGCCGTGCACTACGACTCCCGTTCGACGATCGACGGCTACCTCGAAAAATACAATCCCGACGACTACGAATTCCGTGTCGACGACCGGATGTCTTCGCTCATCCGCAGCAAGGACTGGGGCCGCTGGGGCGAAAACGGCCGGCTGTACGTCAATTTCCTCACCAACAACGACATCACGGGCGGCAATTCGGGAAGCCCTGTGCTCAACGCCCGGGGCGACGTGATCGGACTGGCGTTCGACGGCAACCGCGAGTCGATGTCGGGCGACATCTATTTCCACCCGACCAACTTCAAGACGGTCTGCGTCGACATCCGCTTCGTGCTGTGGATCATGGACAAATACGCTGGCGCCGGAAAGCTGATCGACGAAATGCGGCTGGTGAAATAACCCGCCCTGCGCTCGCCAAGGAACGGACCCTTCAAAACGGGGGTCCGTTCCTTTTTTATGAATCCCCGACGACAAAAACCCCGCAGGACTTTGCACGTCCTGCGGGGTTTTTAATGACGACCCGCGGTTCAGAAGTTCAGACCCACGGCCGCGAACAGGCCGCCGCGCCGGCTGCCGTCCATCAGGCCGCTGCGCCCCCATGCCGCACGCCCTTTCAGATCGACGTACAGGCTCATTTTCTTCGCCGGGAAACAGTGCGTATAGCGCAGGCCGGCCTCGCCGTTCAGACGGTCGTTGGTCAGGAAGGCATACTCCTGGGCCAGCAGGTCGGCGCGATAGTTCTCGTTGTCGATCTGCACCCCCTCGGGGCAGCTCTTCTCCAGTTCGGTTCCGCCGCCGAACGTATAGCCGCCGCGCACCGTCGCGTCGAGCCAGCTGCGGCCGCTGAACCGGAAGTTCTTCGTCACGCCCAGCATCAGTTTCGAATAGTGCAGGTCCTGATCGTAGCATGCCGGGGAGATCGTATATTCCGATTCGGCCTTGTAATAGGTATAAGCCGCATCGACGATCCACGAACTGCTCCACTCGTTGCGCTTGACGTAGAGTTTGTAATCGGCATCGACGCTGCGCTGCTTCTGCGAGAATTTCAGGAAGCGACCGTACTGTTTGTACAGTTTCTGATTGGTCTCCGGATCAAGTTCCAGCTCCTGAATATTGTTGTATTTCAGCAGGTCGCCCCACGAGGCGTCGACCGAAAGCCGCTGATCGACCCCGCGGCCCGCAACGTTGAGCACCCCCAGATAGCGGTAGGTCAACTGATCGTTGTCGCCCAGATGCTGGTCCAAATCGAAGCGGAAACGCTCCATTTTGCCGTATTCGGCCGAGAACTGATTGAAAAACTTCACCCTCTTTCCCAATTTCAATTCCAACTGGGCGGCGCCTCCGTATTCGGAGCCTTTGTAATAGACGTCATAGAATTTTTCGCTTCCCCCGAGCTGCTGGCTGGTATAAAACCACATGCCTTCGAAGAAGTAGATCATTCCGCTGGTCGTATTCGTACCGAAAGCCGCATAGCCGACCTGCTCCGTCGAGCGTTCATACGTAAAATTAAGACCTGCGTCCACCACCTTCGAGGTAAACATCACACCCGGCTGAACGCTCAAATACATCGAGGTGGTTTTATTGCGCGAATCCCGACGCTTTGCCAGGCTGCGATCCTCGTATTTCCCCATCGCTCCAACCACCCAGCGCCCCATACGGTAGGCAACCCCGGCCTCGATGGCATAGGTTTCATCACGCGTATTTCCGGGAATCGAATCGCCGATCAGCATCGGAGAATCTCCGATGTTGGCATTTCCCGCCCAACTGCGGTCCTTCGAAGCCGCATAATCATAACTCAACTTACCGTAGAACGAAAGACGATTCCAACGGCGGTACGACTCGGACCGGACCCCGAACGCATTCACTTCCGCTCCATCGGTAACGTTGCGCAGTCCGCCTTGCTCGAAATCATAATTCACTTCCGCAATGGAGAGCGATGCCTGATTGAGCATCAGGCCCGCCGCATTGTCCGAAACGAGCCATCCGCTTTTCGAACGAATCCGTTCCAGGGTATAATATTTTTCAAGGTTCTCCTTCGGAGCGGAGGACTGGGCGAAAACGCCCGACCCCGCACATACCGCAGTCAACAGGAGCACCGCATAGATCTTTTTCTTCATGGCTGTTTCGTTTTATCGGTTTTTGTACTCCGTGCAAAGGGTCGGTTCATCGAGCGGAATCCAGTCGTCGGCCGAATTGTTCGTATCCTGATAAACCGTACGACCTACGATCTCCGAAGCGCTTTCGTCCACCTTGCGGATATAGGACTGACCGCTGTACGAGGCCGTCGTGATAAACAAAGGCTGGAGACTGATGTCGGAGCAAAGACGCGGGACGTGCGTATCGTTACTGCGGAACTCCACACCATCGAGAATACACTCCTTGGGAACCATTATCGAGGGCATACTCTGATACTTCGTCGGCTGATACATCACCTTGCCGTAGGGCCGGCCTTTGATGGCTCCGTCCTTAACGTACTCATAAGGATCTTCAGGCAGCCGATATACAACGATCGCCGGCGAGCTGATGGAGAGAACGATCGAATTTCCGGATGCCAGCTCACAGAAGCATTCCAGCCGTTCAACGCCCGCGGCCGGAGCTTTTACCGCGGAGCCAGCAAAACGGTCGATATACATCGCCCATACATTATCCGCGGCAAGGTTCATCGGTCTGCTGGTCTGGTCTGCCGTATGTTCGACGGCGCTCAAGGCAATCACGACCTCTTCGCCCGGCTGTATCGGGTGCTCCCGGCCTTCGCCCGGGAAAACAAAACCGAAAGCGTTGACCGGAATGGAATCGCGGAGTTCGGTGCTGGTGCTTCCCAACCAGAATTTATTGTACACGGCCGATTTTCCCGAATTGAACGACGTGTGGAATCCGACTCCCACCCCGTCGAGATACTGCACATCGTCGGAATTGTTGCAGAGCGTGAAATACTGGTCATAGTTATAATTCGCTTTCCCGTCGGCAGTCTTCGTTTTGTGAAAATAAACCTCTTTCAGAATGATCGTGCCACGCGCCGTAGCCTTAATCTCGAGATTGTTCGTCCCGGCCGACTGACCGTCTTTATTCAGCACGAAATCCCTGGTGGCATGCAGGAACTTGCTGATTCCGCCCACATCGGCCACTTTGCTGATAATCACGCTGTAATTTCCGTACTCGGCGTCGATCCGGGTTTCACCCTTCGCATCCGTTTCGGAAGTATACGTATTTCCGATCTTCGTATTGCGCATAGTCACCTTGAACCCCGACTTGTCGAGCGACGCCAACTCTCCGGGCAAATCAATGGAGATCAGCACCTCCCTGTTGCCATGAAGCAATTCGCCGTCTTTCATATCCTTGAGGCAGCCGCACAGCAGAAAGGCCGTCGCCAAAGGCACCAGATAATATAAAATCTTTTTCATCATCTGCAACTCTTTAGAATTTAAGTTTTAGTTCCGCGCCGAAATAAATATCCGTATTTACGCGCTTATAAGTTCCCGTACTCTTCAGCAACATTTTAGGATGCGAGTTCGTAAAGTTGTTGGCGTAGAATGAAATCTGGGCAATCCTGCCGATCTCTTTCGTAACACGGAGGTTGGCCATGAAATAAGGCTTGAACGAATTTTCGACAAAGGTCGTAGTCGCACTGCCCGTCTGAAGATATTCCCGGTAAGCCGCTCCATAGGTAGGATCGTTGTACAAGTCCCGATTGAACGGCAATAGCTGACCATCCATGTTCATATAGAAATCGGGGTCCCGGTAGATCATCTTGCCATTCGTCCCATTCGAAAAATCGCCATAAACGGGATTATTGTCGTCATCGAGGATGTAAACACCGTCTGCCTGGAGATTCCGGGTCCGGTTGAGCCATACACACTGGACGGTCAGTGTTGTAATCAGACGCAACTTCGGAATGTGCGTGATCAGGTTAATATTGGAATTGAACCGGGTGTACACCGAACCGGAAGAGACGGATTTGCCTCCATAATAGGCTCCCAGAAACGGGTTGTAGATATTCTTACCGTCAATAGGCACTTTCACCGAGGAATAAGTATCGTACAACAACACGCCCTCGCTATCCTTCCGGGTCATGGTCATGTATGCTCCGTTGACAACGACCGAAGTCCGGACCGGACGAATCTGCCCGAAATCGAACGTATACTCGACACCCCACTTGTCGTATTTACCGTCATTGGCCGGTTTCTTGACGGATGCCGTATTGAATATTTTCTCATCCCGATAGTCGAGCGGCTCGCCTCCCACGCCCAGAACCGGTTGTCCCGGATTGTTCGGATCATCCATATAAACCGGAACTTCCGTCCCTTTATAGGTTTCGTATTCCCGGAATGACAATACCTGCGGAACCATACGAAGGGTATAACCGTTACGCATCTTTTCATTATAATAGGTAATGCCTCCCTTGACACCGAACATATCGAAATCGAGACCCACTTCGAAGTTCTTGCTGTACTGCATCTTCAGATCGCGGTTAATCATATCGGACTGCGGGGTCACGAACGTAGTCCATGCCGCCACAGGCCCCGTCTCGGTAGTTCCGCCCCAGCTGAACGAAACCCGGTCAATATACACCGGAAAAGGATAAAGCAGCCGCAGGGCCGGCAGCGTGGTCTGGATGCCCCAGCCGGCGCGCAGCGACAGTTCGCGGACCTTTTTCGGCGCGCGATTGCTGATGATCGTATATTTGGCGTTAAAACGCGGATCGACGGCCCACTTATCGTTCAGCTGATCCGTCGCCATATAGGTAAAACGTCCGCCGGCCTGCAACGTGAGCGATGTTTTTCCGATCGGCAGCGTCGCTTTTTCTTCGGCGAAGACAGCCACCTGATTCAGGAAAGGAATGTCGCTGAACGGCTCCGGACGGAACGACATGGGACGCACGCCTTCGTAATACTGTCCTTTGCCGGTGTTGCCCGAATTGTTCCACTCGACACCGAGCATCGCCTTGTTGTAGACCTTGCCGTAACGCCCCGAAAGTTCAGCCACCATTTTAGCCGTGGTGTAATAGGCCATACTCAAATTCCGAATATCGCTCAAGTAATTGTCAGGGGTGAATTCAGTCAGATACTCCCCGTTTTCCAAAGCTCCGGGATTGGCGACACCGAGGGCGCTGGGCGCCATCTGCTGACGGGCGTACTGACGGGTCATTGATGTGTTGAAAACGTATTTCAACGACGTAATCCACGACTTGTTGAGCAGCCACGAACCATTAAGGTTGATCGACAGGTTCCGGTCGTCCAACTCCTTGCGTTCAGCCTGCGAGATATTGTCCGGATCAGCCTTTGTAGTGCCGCGCGAAAGGTAACCGCTCACCTTCGCATTGAACTGAAACGGCGTGCGGTCACGGTTGAAGGTATTGGTATAACCCACCGAAAACGTTCCGCGGTCATAAGATTCCTCCACCGTACGGATGTCCTTCATCGCATTGGCGTAGTCGATCGACGCATTGAGGAAACCCTTGTCGGACCCCAACGCATAACCTTTAGTCAGCGACACGGCCTTGGTGTCCGGCACGGTCTTCACCCGGATTTCATAGGGAGTGCGGCCCTGCTTGGTCTTGACGACGACCGCTCCGGCGCTCATATTGCCGTATTCGGCCGACGCAACGCCGCGGATGACCTCGATCGACTCGATATTGTCGGTCGAAATGGTGCGCATGTCGATACCCCGGCTGGTTTGCTGCCCGAAAGCGGCCGCTTTTCCACCCATCAGCATCGCGCTATTATTCACAACGGCTCCATCGACATAGACGCCCACCGAACTGGAGTTGATGCTGTTCGCATCCTTACCGTCCGTCATCGAATTAGGCAGATCACGGATGCCGACGAAATTCGAAGTGGAGTTCGTCAATTCCGGATTCGCGGTCAGCACGCCCGGCAACAACTGCATCACGTCCTTGACGGAGGTGGCTTGCAGGTGGTCCATCGCCTGACGGTCGATCGTCGACGAGGAGTTGATGCTGCGGCCCCGCTGGGCCGTTACGGTCACGGTGTTGAGTTGCAGGCTCGACTCCTTGAGGCGCAGCGAGAGCGCCCCGATCGAAGCGCTGACCGTCACCTTGTACGAAAGCGGCTCGTAACCCAGGCAGGTTGCCTCGATGGTGTAGCTGCCGGTGGTCACCGACGGCATCCGGAACCGGCCTTTGGCATCGGTCACCACCCACAGCTCAAGCGTCGGAATGGAAACCACGCAGCCCGCAATCGGCTCCTTCGTGTTGTACTCCGTCACGGTCCCTTCGATGGAGACCTTCTTTGGAGCCTGGGCCTGCACTCCCAGCGGAATGCAGACGCCCGCCAATAAAAGCATTAGTAAAAATTTCTTCACGGCAAACAGGGTTATGTGAATAGTAAGAATGTCATTCGTTTTCGGGGGACAAAGATAGAGTGCCGCACAACAGGCGGCAACCCCGAGAAATGGGGATTTCACCGGTCAGGGGACACAATAACGGCTTCCGGCAGCTGCATGGCGCAACTGTCGGGCATCGGGAAACACGCGACTGTCAACAGATGGTAGGGCAATTCCCGCGGGGGGGGGAACCCGGGCCGGGAATTCGTCGGCATGGTCCGGAACGCTGATCCGGGCGGTCGCCGGGCGGCGGTTCAATCCACTCTTCCTCATGCCAGTTTCATTTGATTCAAGACAAATCTTGTTTCGCAAGATAAGAAAAAAACACCATTCCGAACATCTTTTCGAACCATGAATTTAACCGAACTTACAATCCGAACGCATCCTGCGGCATATCGCGACAATGTTTAACCGGATTTCCGCCTGCGGTTTCGATCCGAAACGCCCCATTCGGGCCGAAATTTCTTTTTTTGCGGACCGGCTGTACTATGGACGGAAATTACTATCTTGCGGCCAATAAACCTTCACCCCCCCCGGTTTGACGCGTTACATACTACTGATTCTCGCCCTTCTCGGGTTTGTCGGCATGCCCTCCGCACATCCGGCGGGGAATCATGCGCTCCAATCCTTCGCCCTCTCTTACCAACCCATGAACTTCGGCCGGCCGGCGCGCACGGTCGTCACGGTCGAGGACAAGGAGACGCACGACCCGCTGCTGGGCGCCACGGTCTCGATCGTCAGCCGGGCCGACACGCTGCGGGGCACGACCGTCAAGGAGGATTTCTACCGTATCATGGCCGTCTACCGCTGCGACCGGATTTTCCGCGACTCGGTCGACCTGGAGGTCACCTACGTGGGTTACAAGCCGTTCAAAAAACGCTACGGAAACACCGGATTCCGGGGACGGATCGAGGTCAAAATGGAGGTCGACGAACAGTCGATCGCGCAGGTCGTGGTCGTCGGGCAGCAGGTCGCCATGGTCTTCCGGGGCGACACGACGGTCTACAACGCGGGGGCGTTCAAAACCATGGCCGACGACCGTTTCGCGGAGCTGCTGAAGCAGCTGCCGGGCGTCGAGATCAAGGACAACAAGATTTACGCCGAAGGGCAGGAGGTCAAACGGGTGCTGATCGACGGGAAAAACCTCTTCGGCTCGAAAACCTCCTACGCACTCACCGACCTCGAAGCCTCGGACGTCCGGAGCGTGCGGGTCTACGAGGATTTCAGCCCCGAGGCAAAGCGCCTGGGGGACAACACGGCCGAAAAAGAGAAGGTGATGGACGTCGAAACCAAGTCGAAGCGCGGTTACATCCTGGGCGGGAATCTGGAGGGAACGCTCGGCGCGAGCCTCGAAAGGGACTACTCGGGTCGGCATGAAATCCGCCATTCCGAGGCCGGAAGCTTTTACCGCAACACCGAAAGGGGCAACTGGCGTCTCGAAGCCTCCAACTCGAAGGACAACATCCGGCAGGGAGAAGGCGTCTCGTTCGACTCGAAGACGACCCCCACGAAACAGACCGACGCCCAGGCGGACTATACCCTGCGCCGGGGCGACTCGACCAACGTATCGACCGCCGTCCGGTTCGGTCGCAGCCGCCAGAGCAGCACGGGGTCCTCGCAGACCGAATATTTCCCGACCGAAGCCTATGCCCTGCGCAACGAGGAGAGCCGGAACGAATCGCTCTCGAAATCGCTTTCGGCGGAGATCTCGAACTACGTCAACATCCAGCGGAAGAAGAAGGTTTTCGGGGCCATGACCACCTTTTCGATCGACGACGGCTCCACCTCGGGCACAGCCGCACGCAGCAGCGGATCGACGACGAAAAGACCCGGACGAACCTCAACAGCAACTCCGACAGACGCAACATCCGATTGAATGTCAGCATTTTCTTCCACTCGAAAATTTCCGAACGGTCGACCCTGTCGTTCAACGTCTCGGGCAAATACGCACCCGGCGACCGGGACGGCTGGCGGGTCGACACGACGGCCTCGACACCCGGCCTGCAGGTCAAACTGCGCAACGACGGCGACAGCCGCAACTATTCGTTCGGCGCCAATCTGGGCTACCGCTACAAACTGGGAAAAAAGGGTTCGGTCAACGCCTCATACAACTTCAGCCGCGATTACGCCCGCTCGAAACAGCTGGCGGTCGATTTCCTCTCCGACCCGCAGGGCGTCGTCGACACGGTCAACTCCTACCATTACACGACCGACACCTACACGCACAGCCTGCAAACCAGCCTGCAATACCGGAGCGGCGACGTCTGGATAATGGCCGGACTGGGCGGAGTGCTCTACGACATCGCCCGCAGCGAGCGCTTCCCCAAGGAGGAGCGCTTCCCGCGGCTGTTCTTCCAGCTCAACCCGACGGTCTACCTCTCGGTCGGCAAGTCGCGGAAGCGTTTTTCGTTCAACCTGGCCTCCTTCCCGCAGATGATCCCGCTCGACGCGCTGCGCTCGACGCTCAACGCCACCAACCCCCTTTCGTTGCAGGCCGGAAACCCCGGTCTCAAGTTGCAGAACGACCTCTCGGGATCGGCGGGATTCCAGTTCACCGACGTCAAAAAGGCCCTCTCCTTCAGCGTGCGGCTCAACGGCAGCTACACCTTCAACTACATCACCCAGCGACGCACGCTCTTCCTCGAAGACACCTACCTGCCCCAGTACGACTACACGGCACGGAAGGGTGCGCAGCTCACCACGCAGGCCAACGTCGGGGGCAATTACAACCTCGGGGGCAGGGTCTCCTACTCACAGCAGATCAACCCGCTGCGCTCGACCCTGAACGTCTCGGTGAACTACGGCTTCAGCCAGACGCCCTATTTCACCGGCGAAGACCTCTTCCACTCGGTCCGCCATTCGCTCGGCTTCGGCTTCGGCTTCGACTCGGGCTTTTCGAGCAAGGTCAAGCTCAACATCCGCTCCAACACCTCGATGAGTTCCTACACCACGCAGAAAGAGACCGCGCAGGAGCTGCGCGAACAACTCACGGCGCGCGTCGACCTGCGCTTCGGCAAGTATTTCGGGTCGGTCGGCACGCTCTACGAATTCTACTGCAACAGCCGCTCGCACGCGCTCACGCGCCACAACGTGATCCTCAACGCCTCGGCGGGGCGCAAGTTCGGCAAGGAGAACCGGCTGGGGCTTTCGGCGGGCGTCATCGACATCCTCAACCGCCCCGACTACGCCACCACGAGTTTCGACACGGATTACATCGTCACCTCCTCAACCTCCTACCTGGGCCGTTACGGCTACCTGCGCGTCGCCTATACGTTCTGATCGGAAGCCGCCGGAATTACGGTGTTATTTCGGTTTATTTCGTATAGTTTCGCATATTTTCGTATCTTTGGACGCAGAAACCGTTTAAAGCGTATGAAAAAACTACTGATCCCCCTGATTGCCGCCTTTGCCGCGAACACCGTATCGGCCGCCGCGCCGCAGCAGGTCATCGACATCAGCACCGACAAGGTCTCGATGGTGCTCACCGCCGCCCCCGGAGGCGAAGTTTATTTCCGCCACTTCGGCGGACGCATCGACGACCCGGCGCCGCTGGCCGACTACAAGAGCAACCGCCGCAGTGACCACGGAACCGAGGACCTGGCCTATCCCGCGACGGGAGGCCGCAACTTCCGCGAACCCGCCCTGCGCGTCACCCATGCCGACGGCGACATGAACACCGAACTGCGCTACGTGTCGCACGCCTCGAAACAGCTCTCCGACAAGAACGTGACGGAGACCGTCGTGAAGATGACCGACTGCTGCCAGGCGCTCGACGTGGAACTGGTCTTCACGGCCTACGCCCGCGAGAACGTCATCACCACGCACGCCGTGATCCGCAACCGCGAGAAGGGTCCCGTCACGCTGCACAGCTTCTACTCCTCGTCGCTCCCGCTGAAGGCCGACAAATACCTCCTGACGCACCTCTACGGGGCCTGGGCGCGTGAAGCGCAGGTCGACCACACGCTGCTGACCCACGGATCGAAAAGCATCGAGTCGACGCGCGAGGTGCGCACGACCCACACCGAAAACCCGGCGTTCCTGCTCACGCTGAACAGCGATTCGTTCAGCGAGACCTGCGGCGAAGTCATCGCCGGAGCGCTGGCCTGGAGCGGCAACTTCCGCCTCAACTTCGAGGTCGACGAATTCGACGTGCTGACCGTCCTGGCCGGCGCCAACCCCAACGCCTCGGAGTACAGGCTCCGCCCGGGCGAGACGTTCACCACGCCCGAAATGATCTACACCCACTCGTTCTGCGGCGCGGGCGGCGCCTCGCGCAACCTCCACGACTGGGCGCGCAACTACGGCGTCTACCACGGCCACGAGGCCGTCCCCACGCTGCTCAACAGCTGGGAAGGCGCCTACTTCAAGTTCGACGCCAAGGTCCTGAAACAGATGATCGACGACGCAGCCTCGATGGGATTGGAAATGTTCGTCCTCGACGACGGCTGGTTCGGCAACAAATACCCGCGCAACAACTCCAACGCCGGATTGGGCGACTGGCAGGTGAACGCCGCGAAACTCCCCGAAGGCATCGACCACATCGCCTCCTACGCCCACTCGAAGGGACTGAAGTTCGGCATCTGGATCGAACCGGAGATGGTCAACCCCAAGAGCGAGCTGGCCGAGAAGCACCCCGACTGGATCGTCCGTCCGCCGAAGCGCGAAGCGCCCACGACCCGCAACCAGTGGCTGCTCGACCTCACGAACCCCAAGGTGCAGGACTTCGTGTTCGGAGTCTTCGACAACACGATGAAACTCTCGGACAAGATCGACTACATCAAGTGGGACGCCAACCGCAACGCCAACAACGTGGGTTCGGCCTACCTCCCGGCCGACGAACAGTCGCGCTTCTGGATCGACTACGCGCAGGGCTTCTACAAGGTGATGGAACGCATCCGCGCCAAATACCCCGACGTGCTGATCCAGGCCTGCGCCTCGGGCGGCGGCCGCGTGGAGTACGGCGCCCTGAAGTATTTCGACGAAGTGTGGACGAGCGACAACACCGAGGCGCTTTCGCGCGCGCGCATCCAGTACGGCACGAGCCTTTTCTACCCCGCCGTCGTGATGGGTTCGCACGTCTCGGCCACGCCCAACCACCAGACGGGCAACATCACGCCCATCAAGTTCCGCTTCGACATGGCCTGCGCCGGACGCCTCGGCATGGAGCTTCAGCCCAGGCAGATGACCGACGAGGAGCGGCAGTTCGCCCGCCGGGCCATCGCCAGCTACAAGGAGTACCGCGACATCGTGATGCAGGGCGACCTCTACCGCATCGGCACGCCCTATGACAAGAGCGGCTGCTACGGCCTGATGTACGTTTCGAAGGACCGGAAGCAGGCCGTGCTGTTCACGTACAGCCTCCGGTACCAGGGCCGCTCGCTGATCCCGAAATTCCGCTTGCAGGGCCTCGACCCGAAGACGGGCTACACCATCCGCGAACTGAACGTCGACAAATCGCGCAACTGGTTCGACGGCAAAACCTTCAGCGGCGAGATGCTCTCGAACGCCGGCATCAACCCCTCGATGCCGAAGATTTACGACAGCGGCGTATTCCTGCTCACGGCGGAATAGAAGCTGCTCCGTCGCGAAAGCCACCCCGGGATTTGCCGCCGGGGTGGCTTTTTCCTATCTTTGCCGAAGAACATTTTTCCGAACATGATCGAACAAATCATATCCCGACGACTGCAAATTCCGCTGCACCAGGTGCAGGGGACCGTGTGTCTGCTCCGCGAAGGGGCGACGATCCCCTTTATCAGCCGCTACCGCAAGGAAGCGACCGGCTCGCTCGACGAGGTGCAGGTCGCCTCCGTCAAGGAGTGGCTCGACCGGCTCACCGAACTCGAAACCCGCAAGCAGACGGTGCTCACGACCATCGAGGGGCAGGGCAGGCTGACCCCGGAACTCCGCCGGCGCATCGCGGAGTGCTGGGATGCGGTGGAGCTGGAGGACATTTACCTGCCCTACAAACCCAAACGCCGCACGCGGGCCACCGTGGCGCGCGAACGGGGCCTGGAGCCGCTGGCCGAAATCATCCTGGCGCAGCAGTCCCGCAACGTCGTGCAGCAGGCCCGGCGGTTCGTTTCGGCCGAAGTGCCGACCCCGGAGGAGGCCCTCGCCGGGGCGTGCGACATCGTCGCCGAACGTATCTCGGAAGACGAGCGCGCCCGCAACACGCTGCGCCGCACGTTCGCCCGCGAAGGCATCGTCCATTCGAAACTCGTCAAAGGCAAAGAGACGGAAGGGGCGAAATACGCCGACTATTTCGACGCCGAGACGCCCCTGCGCAGCATCTCGTCGCACCGCTTCCTGGCCATGCGCCGCGGCGAGGAGGAGGGCATCCTGAAAATCGCGGTCGACGTGGATGCCGAACATTGCATCGAAAGTCTCCGCCGGCTGTTCGTACGGCCCGGCTCGGCGACGCGCGAATGGATGGAAGCGGCCGTGGCCGACGCGTTCAAACGCCTGATACGCCCCTCGATCGAGACCGAACAGCTCGCGGCGGCCAAGGAGAAGGCCGACGACGAGGCGATCCGGGTTTTCGCCGAGAACCTGCGCCAACTGCTGCTCTCCTCGCCGCTGGGGCAGAAGCGCGTCGTGGCCATCGACCCGGGATTCCGCACGGGATGCAAGGTCGTGGCGCTCGACGCGCAGGGCAACCTGCTGCACAACACGACCGTCTACCCCCATCCGCCTCAGGGCCGGGCGGCCGAAGCGGCCGAGACGCTGAAATCGCTGGCCGCCAGGCACAAGGCCGAGGCATTCGCCATCGGGGACGGCACGGCGGGCCGCGAGACCGAACAGCTGGTCCGCGGACTGGGGCTGGACGGCGTGGAGGTATTCATGGTGAGCGAGGACGGCGCGTCGGTCTACTCGGCGTCGGCCGCGGCGCGCGAGGAGTTCCCGGACTACGACGTGACGGTGCGCGGGGCCGTGAGCATCGGACGCCGCCTGATCGACCCGCTCTCGGAGTTGGTCAAGATCGACCCCAAGTCGATCGGCGTGGGGCAGTACCAGCACAGCGTCGACCCGGCGAAGCTCAAGGCGCGGCTCCGGACGGTCGTCGAAAGCTGCGTCAACCGCGTCGGCGTCAATATCAACACCGCCTCGAAACACATCCTGACCTACATATCGGGGCTGGGACCCGTGCTGGCGCAAAACATAGTAGCCTACCGTGCGGCGAACGGGGAGTTCAAAAGCCGCAGGGCGCTGCTCAAAGTGCCGCGGCTGGGAGCCAAGGCTTTCGAGCAGGCGGCCGGGTTCCTGCGGGTCGTTGGAGGCGCGAATCCGCTGGACAACAGCGCCGTGCACCCGGAATCGTACGCCGTCGTCGAGCGGATGGCCGCCGACGCGGGCGTGACGGTCGAACGCCTGCTGGCCGACAAACAGCTGCGCAGCGGTCTCAAGGCCGAACGATACGTGAGCGGAGAAACGGGGCTGCCGACCGTGACGGACATACTCGAGGCGCTCGACAAACGGGGGCTTGACCCGCGCGAGCAGTTGCAGGTCTTCGCATTCGACCCCAACGTGCACACGATCGGCGACCTGCGCGAGGGAATGCTCCTGCCGGGCATCGTCACCAACATCACGGCCTTCGGGGCCTTCGTCGACATCGGCGTCAAACAGGACGGGCTGGTGCACATCTCGCAGCTGGCCGACCGCTACGTGGCTTCGCCGGCCGACGTGGTGCATCTGGGACAGCACGTCGAGGTGCGGGTGACGGGCGTGGATGCCGTTCGCGGACGCATTGCGCTCTCGATGCGCCGCGAAGCATAAAAGACCGGATCAAGCGAGGCCCTGCAACGGCCATCCTGGTCGAAAAATGGCCTTTTAAGGTCGAATATTGTCCGCCCGGTCCGTAAAACATCGCTACCTTTGGGTATTCAAACCATTAACCCATTTGTCCGATGAGAAAAAACAACCTGTTCATTACCTCGTCGTGCCTGCTGGGGGCACTGGCCTCGTGCTACGGGGCCTTCGGAAAGAACCCGCGGCCATCGGCAAATGGCATCTGGGGTGGGATTGGACACACAAGGAAGGCAAGGCGAAAACCGTCGACAACATCGGCTTCACGAAACGCGTGGCCAACGGTCCCACCGATCGGGGATTCGACTATTTCTACGGGCTGACCTCGCCGTCCGGACCTCCGTACCTCTACATGGTCAACGACATGGCGGAGAAACAGCCGAACACGAGATTCGAAGAATCCGGCGGCGGACTGTATAAAATCAAGGGCGGCATCGGCCACAGCGACTGGAGCGCCGACGGCATGCAGCCCCACCTGGCGGACAAGATGCTCGAATACCTCGACGAAAACAAGGATTCCGACAAGCCGTTCTTCCTCTACATGGCGCTGACGGCTCCCCACATCCCGCTTTTCCCGAGCAAGGAGTTCAAGGGCAAATCCAAGATCGGCGACTACGGCGACCTGGTGATGATGATAGACGACATCGTCGGCAGGGTCAATCGAAAGCTGAAGGAGATCGGCAAATACGACAACACGATCGTCATGTTCGCCGCCGACAACGGCTGCGCCGGTTACATCAACATGGACAGGATAAACAGGAAAGGGCACTATCCGTCCTATATTTACCGGGGCTACAAGTCGCACGGCTGGGAAGGCGGCCACCGCATTCCCTTCATCCTGTCGTGGGGCGACCGGTACGGACACGTGACCGATAATTCGCTCGTCTCGCTGACCGATCTGTACGCCACGTTCGCCGACATGCTCGGCTACCGGATAGCCGACGACGAGGCCGAAGACAGTTTCAGCTTCTGGCCGATACTCGACGGCTCGGGCAACGCCGCCCGGACCGACCTGATCGCCACGTCGGGAGCCGGCTATTTCACCTACCGGACACCGCAGTACAAGCTGATATTCAACGCGGGAAACGGTTCCGGCGAAGAGTACAGGATCGACGGACAGCCCCCGCTGCAATTCTACGACATGGTCAACGATCCCGAAGAGAAGGTCAACCAGATAAACAATCCGGAATACGCGGGCCGGATCAGGGAGATGGCCGCCCGGGTGAAGAAGTACATCGAGGACGGCCGATCGACGCCCGGAGCCAAAGCGGCCAACGACGGCGGCAATTCCTGGAAACAGATCACCGACATAATGAGCGGCCTGTACGCCGGGAACAGGTAAGGGCGAAACTGCGTCGAAGGATGCCGGAACCGCCGTCCGGCTCCGATCAAAAAACCTCCGCATTCCGGAATCGGAATACGGAGGTTTTCAATTGGCGGCAACGGGCTGGCGCGGGACATGCTCGAAGATACCGACGAGCAGGCTGACGCCTTGTTATTGCTGAATTACAAGCGATAACGAAACAACCGAGGCTGATAAGGGCCCTGACAAAGAAAAAGTCCTCGGAAGTTATTAGCTTCCAAGGACTTTCACATCAAAGTTGAGGTCTGAAGCGGACGCCATAAATTTGAATCTAATTTTACCGATTTTAATTTTATTTTATCTATATATCAATATTTTACAGCTGTTTTTCAACAACTGCGAGGTCTGGAAGTTTTCGAAAATTCGGCCGATGTATGACAAATGTATGACAAAAATGATTACATTTGCAGCAGATAAAACCTCCTGACCTAAGATAAAACCTCCTGACCTATGGCTTCATTCTGCTATCGCATCCGCTCGACCCAGAAAAACAAACTGGTCAAAATCCAAATTCTCTTCACGGTTGGCCGTGGCAACCAGTTCTACGTCGACAGCCAATATATGGTGTTGACGGACGCTTGGGACAACAAGCGGCAGACGGTCAAGAGCCGCTTCACCTTTACCGACGATTTCACCGAGCAACAGGGACGCGAGCTGACCAAGAATCTCTCCGAACTGCGCAGCCACATCCTCGGAGAGATTGCCAAGGATCCCGAACACGCGATGACGAAGACACGGCTGGAGAAG
>NZ_MNQF01000008.1:0-75526 GCF_001915285.1 Alistipes sp. 56_sp_Nov_56_25 | reverse complement strand
CGAGGTGCTGAAACCCTCGTAAAGCCACCCCGCAAGCCACACCAGACCGCCCGTGGCGACCAGTTTCGCAAGGTTGTAGAACGCACCCTGCCAGCCGATGTATTTCGCCTGGGACGCAGGCGATAGCTCCGACATGTAGACTCCGTCGGCCGCGATGTCGTGCGTCGCCCCGCTGAAGGCAACGACCGCAAAGACAGCAACACTGACCGAGAAGAACAGCGGAAGCTGAAGCGACAGGGCCGCGACGCCGAACAGAACGCCGCTCAACAACTGGCTCCCCACGACCCAGAACTTCTTCGTCCGGTAAAGCTCCAGAAAAGGGCTCCCTGAGCATCCGAGATCCCCAGGTCCTTGTACAGAACCGCAGAAACCATGTTCAGAACCACAAACGGAAGCCCCATCGCAAAGTACAAACTCGGAACCCACCGAAGGGGTGAACGCGAAGAAAGATTCATTTCTGTAGGATCAATGTATTACTCCACAATTATCTCATCGGTGAAAATCCATCCGCCAGGATGTCCGTTATGAAAGGCTTTCAGCCGAATATAACGTCCTTGGGATTCACCCGTCCAGCCAAACGTCCGGTAACAGTCCTGTCTGAAATCGAACGGCACGTCGTTCTCAACGGTCGCAAGCATCGTATACGCCTTATTATCGTTCGAAACAGAAATTTCAACCGCCCGAGGCATCCAAATATCAGCATAGAATCCCTGCATAAAGTCTGCGGCAATATGTTTCACTGAACAGCATTCCCCCAAATCAACCACCAGATCAATGTCTGTATCGAGCCAGCCTTGCCAGCGGCCGTCGCCGTAATTCCAGTCTCCGCGCAGCCCGTCGGTCAGCGAGCCATCGCCCACAGCCGCGTATTTCGGGCTGTAAGGCGTATGGTAAACAACCGGTTTGCCTGTCGAGAGGCACAGAACAGGTTCGATTGATTCGGGACGGTCCCCTACGGCATTCTTCTGATCGAAAGGATGATATCCCCTCTCTTGCATCCACGCCACGGCATCGAGTACGCGGGCATGAAAATCATCGTAATCCTTGCGTTCCGGAAGGCTCCACCCCACTTCGGCAATAGCCATCAAGCGCGGCCATATCATATGCTCGGCATGTTCCCCGGTCGGCACATGCTCGCACCACAAATTACCCTGCACACCAAGGATCATCGGCACTACATCGACGCCGAGCGAATCGGGAGCCGGATCCAGGGAATAAGCCTTTTCAAGCGTGACGAAAGCCGCAGCAGCAGCCGGTTCACGCGTAGGATCATCTTGGCAATAATCAAGGTAACAATAACTATTGGGAGTCATCACGGCCTGATGTCCCGCACGGGCGGCTGCAATACCGCCCTCGGAACCTCGCCACGACATCACCGTAGCGTCCGGAGCCAATCCGCCTTGCAGAATCTCGTCCCAGCCCAGCAAACGGCGTCCCTTACCGTTAAGAAACACCTCAACACGATGCACCAGATAGCTCTGCAATCCGTCAACATCTTCCAGTCCTTCCTGCCTCATCCGAGTCCGACAGCGCGGACATGTCGCCCAACTCGCCTTGTCCGCTTCATCACCTCCAATATGGATATATTCCGAGGGAAAAAGTTCAATGACTTCCGAAAGCACATTCTTCAGAAATTCGAAGGTTTCTTCATTGCCAATACACAAGTCCTTATTGACATAAGGCTTGCCGCTGCAGGCAAGTTGCGGATAGGTTGCCAGCACCTCCTCGCTATGCCCGGGCATCTCAATCTCGGGAATCACGGTGATATGCAGGGCGCGAGCGTATTCAACCACCTCGCGGATCTCCTCCTGCATATAATAACCGCCTTCGGCCGCAGGATCATCCCGATGACAGTAACGCCGGTCGCCGTAATACCACTCCGTATAACAGGAATAGGGCCTCCAAGCCGCAAAATCCGTCAACTCGGGATATTTCTTGATCTCGATACGCCAGCCAGCACCGTCGGTCAGATGCCAATGAAACCGGTTGAGCTTGTAGCGGGCCAGCAGATCGAGTTGCCGTTTGACAAACTCCTTATCCCGGAAATGACGCGATACGTCGAGCATGAAGCCCCGGTAAGCGAAACGCGGAGCGTCTTCGATCGTAACGGCGGGAATACGTTGCCCCGTATGCTCTGCCAACTGCGCCAGCGACTGCAAACCGTAAAACAAACCGGCTGCATCAGGAGCCGTAATCGTCATGCTGTCGCGGACGACATCAAGCCGATAACTCTCGGGGGCACCTTTATCTGCAATCCGCAACCGCAGAGCCGGAATATCGCCTTCGAGGGCTTCGACAAAAGGAACGGGGAAAAACCGGCCTGCAACCGAACGCTCCATCCACGCTGCAAGATCGGCTTTTTCCTGCCCCTCAAGATCAGTGACATAAGTCAACGTCCGAGGCATACGGAATGTCCCTTCACCCCAATTCACATGCTGCGGAACGGGAATGATTCCCGTAGAAAAGGTCTCCGACGGCCGGCTGCATGCCCCGGCAAACAACACTGCGGCAAGAAACAGATATCGTAATTTCATAGTTTATTTTTTAATTAAAAAGCGGACGGCTTGCAGGCCGCCCGCTTCGATACATAGCACTGCATTTTTCCGTACAACGAGGTCCGTTGCTTAAAATAGGGATTCAAAAAACAGGACCATTTCGAAAAAATGTATGTCGCTTACCAATTGGTGTCAATAAAATCCGGATTTCTTCCTTCCCCGTAGGCATCATATCCGTGGCCCGTCTGATCGACAATCCGATTATAGAAAATGCGATTAAGAATCGGGTCTCTACGAGGCTCTTCAAGCACTTCGCATTCGTTCATCTTCCAATAGGCCAGCAAGCCGGGCGACTGCGGATCGACAACCACCAAATCCTTGTTGTTGGCGATTTCATTCGACGAGAGCGCCCGCGACCAGACACGTGCCTCGGCCAAATAACCGTTAAGCGGACGGTTATTGTTATAAACCGAAGCTGCACCCAAACTGAAGCCAATTCCAGTACGGCCCAATTTATGGTATCCAGCAAGGTTGACAGTTTCGCCCTTGTGCGTCTGCTCAGCAACAAACTTTCCGTCAATATAAACACGTAATGTAGAGCGCGACCACACGGCGGCCACGTGATACCACAGGTTCGGAGCACAAGGAGAATTGATAGCTGCCGGCTGATAATCACCCTTGCAGACCTGGAGCACGTCATAGCCGATCTTCACGTCGCCGAAACGCATACAAACATCACCCTCAAATCCCATAATCGACGAAATATAGGGATCGCTCTTCGTGAATGAGTTGACCATAACACGGCACTCAAGCGTCACCTCCTGCATCGTTTCGAGATTCAATCCTTCAAATGAGGGATGCTCGGGGAAAGTCGGAACAAAGCACTTGTTGCCTGACCCAATATAGACCGCTTTACTCCTAACCGGTGCCCGGAATACAAGAAAAAGCTTACTCGACGATTCCAAGATCGACATGCCTCCGTCCGTAGAGGCGATCTTGACCGGCAGACAATAGAATGTTCCCGGTTTCAGTTCCTCGTTCACGACAACTTCGACACTTTCCGAAACATTTTTACCGGCAGCAATCACCACTTCTTTTTTCGCAAACGTAAAGTCTTCGAGTGCAACGGCAGTCCGTCCGTATCTGTCATTATAATCCGCAACCAGTTCCGGACATGCTTCAAACGACACATGCGTATCACGGTCGACAATCTGTGCCGCCGAAACTGTAAATTCGGCTTTTTCTCCAGCTTGGGAGATCGTAATGGTTTTAACCTCTTGCCGCTGTGCCTCGGTGATATAAATCGACGGTATGTATTCGGAAGCCTCCTGACACCCTGCAAGAGCAGCCATACCTGCGACAAAAACAATAAAATATTTCAGGTTCATAGTTTTTTCGTATTTAACAATTAATTCGAAGCAATGGCATTGAACTCATTGCACCCTACATAACTATTAGATGCACTCTCTTTATCGCAACGATAGGTCATTCGGACAAAACGGCAAGAAACAGGCTTATAGAATTTCACATACTGCCAATCATCACCGCTCAAAGCCAAAGAGACGAAAGAATCCCCCGATTGCGAAACCCAATGCTGACCGTCTTCGCTCGTCTTCACGTCATAAAGCCGTAATACCTTATAATAGCCTAAACCATACATGGGACGGATGCGGAAACCTGCAAGCGTATGAACATTCACCATATCGACAGTCGCCGTCACGGAGCCGTTTGTAATATACCAGCCTGATTGATTCATCGCTATTGCTCCGTCGAACATTTGCGAAGAGACGAGCCCTTCTGCACCCGGAGCATCATAAGTCCATCCGCTCATATCCGCAATCACCGTACCGGGAACCCGCGTAGCATTTTCCTCAATATTCCCTTCCATCTTTTTGAATACCACGAATTTAACAACATCCTTATCTCCAATGGTATTGAAATCCGCATTCCCGCCAAGATCGACTTTCAAAACCACCATCGATCCGTCCGACGTCAGTTTTTCATAATCAACAGCCTTAATCTCAACAGGGGTGGTCGCCTGACTATTTTTCGGAAGCAACAACTCGTCTGGAAGCGTTACATCATTCGCAGACATCGGGGTGTATTTCGTGCCGTGCTGTTTGTTATAACTATCAACTAAGGCAGGATCAGCCACAATGGAAAATTTGCTATCGACAGGCACTCCGATGGAGGCCTGCAATTGCAACGTATAACCTTTCTTCTCAATGACCATACCGTCTTCTCCTTGCATCACAGAGATTTCAGTCACCTGCTCCATTCCAGGAAGCGACAGAACACAAACCTGCTGCTTCGTCTTCAACTTAAGGTAACAAACCTCTTTGTCGGTATTGGCAGAAAAACCTGAATGCTTTGAGAAATCAACACGCACTGGAACCAAATATTCCTCATCACCCAACGCCGTCATATCTGTAATGCCTACTATAACTGGAGTCTCCGAATCCTGTGCCCCAGCCACGAAATGAAGCGGTCCGGAAAAAGAGACAAGTGCGGGATCCAGCGTTTTATATTCCGTATAATAATAATTATTATAAGCAGTCACCAGACTGTTGTCCACAACCAGCGGAATATCTGCATCGGCTGTTGGTACGCCCGTCAACGATGCCGTCAATGAGAACTGAACCCCTTCGCTCATGCCCGAAGGAAAGACCGGAATCTCGAAAGCGTACTCGCCTGCCTCGTTCAACGTAACCAAATTTTTCGAATAGTCCCCATGCGGGGCAGGATTTGCATACTGAATCGCCTGACGCATATATTTATAAGGCATATCCGAATGGCCATATTCATACTCCATGTGATAAGCGCCAAAGCCGCACGAAGTACCATTTACCGCAAAATCGGCCATGCCTTGCAACGACATCATCTGTTTGCCGGACAAGGTAGTATGAAGTATCCCGCCGCTTTTCCACATAGATTCGAAATTTTCAGTAAAAATAAGCTGATCGGCTTTCCAGCCCACCCGTTCTGCACTTGCCGTACGGCTTGTCAATGATGTATAGCCCATGGTCGCAGACGAGCATCCATAAGCCTGCGAAACACCATAATTACAAAGCTCTGCAATACCCTGATCAAGAGCATCAATGTTACCATCGATCAGAAACAAACGCCCTGTCCCCGATTTAGGACCGATATACTGGCTCAACTCTTCGCAGAACTTCTTGAACAGTCCGGGCGTGGTATTCAGTGGTCCCAAATGGTCTGCAGCAGTCTCGAAATCAATATCAATACCGTCATATTGATATTTATCAATCGAATCCTTGCCCCATGCCCTGGCATAGTCTTTAAGAGACTCATCGGTGATCTGACCGTCAACCTTGAACTCTTCGGGAACATCTTTTGCTGAAATACAAAAAACAACCTTCGTTCCCAATACCTGCTGCACGAAAGCTTTGTCTTCGATCTGCTCCCGACTCAGACTGTGCCACTGACTCCATATCGAAATAATATCCATCGAGTCGGGGGCACTGCGCAGGCGACTTTGTTCAGAAGGATTGATAGCTGTCCAAGAACCAAACCAGCCGAAAGCGAGTTTGTGATCCGTTTTCTTGTAAGCACGCAAACGGGCATAATAAACATCGTCACGTACGATGGGCGACTGTAATTCCGGACGTTGGATTTGAACCGGCTCAGGAGTGGTCTGCTTCTCACAGGAAATGAACGCAATTCCACAAACGAGCGGCAACAGAAAATGTTTTATACTATTTTTCATAATGAAATTCATTTGTGATTTCTATTCGACTTTTATCGGGCATCCCACCAAAGTCGGGTACCTCCACTGTCGGGTCCTCCCAACAAGCGCGTCGCAGCATTCACGGCTCCGGCGTTGTTCGCATACTCGCTCTTGGGGAAAATCACCCGTCGAATCTGCTTATTTTTGTCAATCGACGGATCGTTGCTATTTTCGTTAATCGGGAAAAGTTTCGGGAAACCCGTGCGACGGAACTCGGCCCATGCCTCCATCCCATTAGGGTAGAGGGCGATCCACTTTTGAGTAATGATTCGCTCCAACTCATTTCCATCTTCGGCCCACTTCACAGAAACGGTTCCTAATGCATTCTTTGAATACTTGGTCGGATTTTCCGACATATCTATGAATCGGGCAGGGGTCTTCATACTCTGCGCATAATCGGCAGCATCAGATGCGGACAATCCGTTCTCGAGAAACGACAGACGAATGCCCTCTTCATAATCGGATTTGGCCCCGCTCTTATCGCCTTTCAGCAGTTTGAATTCCGCTTTCAGGAAAGCCACCTCCGAAGCAAGCAGCCAACGCATCGGAGTCTCACCGAAAATGTTTGGAGCGGACATCTTGGTATAAAATTTCTGTTCGGTCGACCCCAAACCGTTAACCACACCATGAAAACCTCCTCCGGTAATGGTCGCAGGTTGGAACATCTTCTCGCGGCGCGGATCTTCATAACCATTCAGATACGAATCCATCGAAGCTCCCATACGGGCATCGTTGTAGGAGTTCCAAATCATTTCCAACGGATTGGTGACCGTAATCTGGCGATAAGTCTGCAACAAGGCATTCTCATCCGTCGAGGTGATGACCCCGCCCTCAATGGCTTCCTGCGCATATTGAAGGGCCAGGTCCGGCTCGACATAGCGGATACGCATCGCCAGACGCAGTTTGAGCGAACGGGCAAATTTCAGCCATTTGGCAAAATCCCCGCCATAAACGGCATCAACCTTCACCAACGCTTTGCTGTCGGGCGTTGTAGCAAGAAAATCTTCCAAAACGGAAATCGAATTATTGAGCGTCTGGAAAAAATGGTCGTAAAGTACATCTTGAGCATCATAAGGCGAGCGCGCCTCCCCGAAATGGAGTACAGGCAGGGGACCATACATATCGCTGGCCCGGTGAAGAGTCACAACCTTCAGAATATCTCCGACAGCCATCACCTCGCCGGCAACCAATCCCTGATCGTAGGCCGCTTTGAGTTGAAGCCATGCAGGCATCACTTGCGTAAATGCAACCGAAAAGACAGTACTGCGCCAATTATTCGTCAAATTATAAACGAGTGGATTGATACCACCCTCCCAATGATTGGCACATGCCATGTAACCGGCATAATGGTCTGCCAACAAGTTCCAACCTGTCTGATAATTATTCACAGGAACCGTCGTTTCACCCGTAGTGGGATACATTGCATCCAGCTCCATGGAGGTGATCAATGTAGTCGGGTCGATTTGCTGTGCGGAATTCGGGTCGGTATTGAAATGCTCGAAATCGCCCGTACAAGATACCATTGTCAACAGCGAAGCCGTAACGAAAGCCAAACCAATTTTGGTTCTATATAAAGTATTTTTCATGATGATTCTATCGTTTTAGAATTGAAGTCTCACGCTGAAACCGATTGTACGGACACTTGGCTGCATGAAAAAGTCGATTCCCTGATAATAAGTGCTTGTCGAAGCGGTCTGTTCGGGATCGAACGGAGCTTTGTTATAAAGCATCCAAAGGTTGCGGCCCACAAGCGACACCGTCGCCTGCATCTTGTTACGGAACCATTTCGAAGGCAGGTCATAACCCAATGAAAGCTCCCGCAGACGCACGTTATCCATATCGTAGACATAACGAGCCAGCATGCCCATACCGTCGCCTGTATTATTAAAGAACTCCTGAGCTCCGGAACCAGGAAGCATCTGATGTTCCGAAAGCTGAATCCCGTTTTCACGAGCATCAACCGAAGCTTCTGAAACCCCGAAGCGGTCCATCAAAGCTTGTGTCACCGACACACCGCGACCGCCGATGCGCGCATCGAACAATGCACCGAGTGAAATACCTTTCCAGGAGAACTGGTTATTCCATCCCAAACGGGCACGCGCATCCGTATTTCCTGCATAAATCCAGGTGTCGGGATCGGTCGTCACCGTATTCGAGTTCGGATCGACATAAATGTTGCCTTTGTCATCGGTTTTAAGACCTGTCACATAGAAATCTCCGATAGAGCCGCCCTTTTTCAACTTAACCCGATAACCTCCGAAATCCATATTCACTTCCGGAAGATTCACTTCAGCTCCCGTTACGGGATCAATCGTTCCTTCGGGAACCAGTTCGCGAATCGTATTGCGGTTCATCGAAAAAGTGAAACTCGTCGACCATGAGAAATTCTTCCACGTGTTCTTATAGCCGGCAACAGCCTCAATACCCCAGTTATTGACTTTACCGGCATTCAAATAGGCCTTCTTGTAACCGGTCGAGGGAGGGGCGTCATAGCAGAACAACTGGTTATAAGTCGCCGTATTATAGTAAGTAAAGTCAGCCCAGATCTTGTTGTCGAGAAACTTTGCATTCATACCTACTTCGAAAGATTTGGTACGCTCCGGACGCAAATGCGTAGCAGGAGCGATCGTTTCGGTTGTCACAACCCCTCCCTTGATCGAATAATTCCGTCCCGTAATGTAACGCTGCGGCGGGTTGCCGACCTCGGCGTACGAGGTCCGAATTTTAAGGAACGAAATGCCTGTTTTCGAAAGATCTGCCATCGACGAGATCACGGCAGAAAGGCCTACTGAAGGATAAAAGATATTCAATTCATCCGTAAAAGCCAACTGCGAAGCCCATTCGTTACGAGCCGTCACATCCAGATAAAGCATCCCTTTCCAACCCAGTTGTAACGTGGCATAAACGGCCTGACTCTGATCATGGTAATTCTCTTGACCGGGTAGTGTGTTCAGGTCGCTCGATACGATATTGTTATAAGTGAATTTATTCGGAATACCGGCCAAATGTCCCTCATAACCGACCAGTGAATGTTTGTCATCCGTAAGACTGGCTCCCAAGTTAAATTGCAGGGAAAGCGCTCTGTCGAAAAAACTCTTGTCGATGGACAAAAGGGCATCAGCATAGAGGTTATTATGACTCATTGTATGGTTCAAGTAGTTACCATATTCCGATGCAAAAAGAGTATTCGAAGAGGCATAGATTTTACGCGTATAATTCATCCGCGTGTTGTCCGTACGCACCCGACCGGACAGAGTCAACCAATCGGTAACATTCCATTTGAGCGTAGCATTGAATGTATAACGCTGCATATTATTCTCGAACAGCTCTCGATTGGTAACCCAATAAGGATTTTCCACGCCATTAATGAATTCCAAACCCCAAAATTGTTCGCTGTAACCCAAACCAGCATTATAACGCTCGTAAAGTTGATACTTACGGATATCATCTCCTCGCGGAAACAGATAGACGCCGATCAGCGGATTGTGATAGATACCCTGCACCAATGCATTCCGCGAATACTGCTTCATATAAGTAGCACCCAAATCGAGCGTCAGCTTTTCAGGCAGAAGCACGGCGGAATTCCGCAAGGAAAAATTATAACGGTTGTAGACATTGTTGGGAATAATGCCCCGCGTGTTTACAGAAGCGGCCGAAAAATAAGTCTGATTACGCTCGGTACCAGCGGTGATGCCAATCGAGTTCGTTTCATCAAACCCGGTCTGGAAAAAATCTTCGGGGTCATAACGATGGGGGGGGGAAACCAACTTCTCACCCCAACTCATTGAAGGTGCGTCTGAACTCGTACCATAGGTATTCTGAAACTCAGGCATTACGAGAGGCGATGAAAAGGTTGTATTGTTGGCATAGTTAACACGCACACGTCCTTCTTGTCCCTTTTTAGTAGTAATAAGGATCACACCGTTGGCTCCCTGTGAACCATAGAGAGCGGCTGCCGTAGCTCCCGTCAATACAGACATCGACTCGATGTCCTCTGGGTTGATGTTGGCGATACCTTCGTAATCGCCACCATCGGGCGTTTCATAAATGCCTTCCGTCTGTTTAGAACGCAGGCTCGGAAGCGGAATGCCGTCAACTACATAAAGTGCATTGTTATCCCCGTTGATCGACTTCACGCCACGCATAACCACACGCGTCGAACCTCCGGCTCCCGAAGCGCTGGCATTGATCTGCAAGCCTGCGATCTTTCCGGAAAGCGAATTGACGAAATTGGCATCCTTAACCGTATTGACAATAGAGCCAGAAACCTCCTGAACATTATAGGTCAATGCTTTTTCCTGTTTCTTGATACCGAGCGCCGTCACCACGACAGCATCTACACCAAGCGACTGTTCCTGCAAAACGATATCAATTCGCTCCCGGGTGCCGACAAGCAGTTCAATCGGCTCATATCCCAGATAATTAACCGTTATCATAGTATTTGCATTCACTTCTGGAATACGCAACGTATAAACTCCGTCGACACCTGAACTCGTGCCAACAGTCGTTCCTTTGACAAGTATTGCCGCACCTATCACAGCATCACCTTTATTGTCCGTTACTTTTCCCGACACGACTTTCGGACCATCCGTTTGTTGGCTCCTGACAGTAAGAATAATATTGGAACCTTGAATTTCATAAACCACATCTGTTCCCTTCACCATCTGATCAAGAGCCTCAGCAACAGGACGCTTATTAACATGCACATTGACCAAACGCCCCGTGTCCATATTTTTATCATAAATAAACAAATACTTGGTCTGATTTTCGATTTCGTCCATTACCTGCACCATCTTCTCCTGTTGCAAATCAATGGTTACGAGCGCTGTCTGTGCCTGAGCAGCCGAGGCCGTAAGACAAAAGAAAGTTACGAACAGCGAGATTATCAGACGTTTTGATTGCCTGATAGTTTTTTTCTTCATATCTTTGTAAATTAAAGAGGGATAATGAGCCGGAAATATCCGGAATTAATTCAAATAACGACGTTACCCTCCAGTGCCCGAAACTGTGACAGCAGTTCGGGCATCTTTTTATAAAAAGATAACGCGCAAAATAGGATGCGGAATTACATCATAGGCAGGTGGGTTTAAGGTTCATAAAAGGTTAGCTAATAAATGGTTATTTCGTTGGTTTCGTGGTTGTACATGTAATTGAATTTGCAATTGCGCTGCAATATGCCGAGAGCATGCTCGATACCGTCGGAAATGCGAAGTTTACCCATTGCCTCCAATGTTGGTATTGGAGCAACATTGAGGTTGATACGCACGCCGTAACAATGCTCCATACGATGTATCACCTCTTTGAAATCAAGCCCACTGATAGAGATCAGCCCTTTGACCCATAGATATTCGTTAGGGTCATCTGCTCTATGAAGGGTCAATTTTCCATTTTCGAATACGGCCTTTTCATCAGGTTTGAGCACAACTTGCTGTCGAGAATCCTCCAATGATGTTAGGCGAACACTGCCACGCAGCAAAGTGGTCGAAAAACCAGAGTGCTGCACATCGGCATTCACGTTGAAGCGAGTTCCGAGCACTTCAACCCGGCACGCAAAAGTTTCTACGACAAACGGCTTGCTGGCATCGTGGCTGACATCGAAAAATGCTTCACCGGCCAACCGAACCCGGCGAGTATCCCCGGCAAAAAGAGACGGATATTCAAGTTCTGCACCCGAATTGAGCCACACTTCAGTGCCATCCTGCAATTTCAGATTGACACGTTGCCCTTCAGGGGCAGAGATACGAGTTGTAAGCGCTTCCCAGGAATGCTCGTGATAGGAAACATATCCCCAACCGATCCCCACTGCCAAAGCAAGCATTGCGGCAATTTGAGCTGCATATCCGATTATTCGCCGCAAGCCAATCGACTGACGGAAAGCAACCTGTTTCTGCGGAGCAAACAACAACAAGGCATTATACATTTGTCGTTCTCGATCAAATGTTCGGCGGTGTTCTTCGTCGGCATCAAGCCAATCCATCAAGCATTGCTGCTCATCAGGAGTAGTTTCTCCTCGAAAAAAACGATATAAGGTTTCTTTTTCCATCTTACATGCAGCCTTTTCAGGCGCTTACATAAATAAAACACTTCTGCGAGACTGTTTCCCGCAAAAAATATAATTTTTTTTTTTGTAAAAAACGAAAAATCAACGAATGAAACGACTTAGAACCAAGGATACAAGTATCACAGGCAGATAATCCTTCAATCTTCTACGCAATTTATCCAATGCACGGGCAAGTTCAGTTTCAACTCGTCGTTCAGAAATGGCATACTCGACAGCAATATCCCGATAAGACTTACCATTAAGGCGTTGATCTATAAAAACATAACGAGTCAATTCCGGTAGTTCTTCCAAACTTTGCCGAACGAGAGCCTCAACCTCTCCAGCAAAAAGATGGACGGGATCACAAAGCTCCAACGACCGGATATTCTCCTGCACAATACGACTTTGAGATTCTCTGATCTCGTTATGACTCCGCAATCGAACTTGTAACGCACGCAGATGATTGAGACATTTATGTCGAATAGTCGCAAGAATATAAGCCGCAGGATTTTCGTCTTTCGATCCAACTCGATCTCTGTGTTCCCACCAATAGACGAATGAATCGGTTACAATATCTTCCGCTACACTGCGATCTTGTATATAACTTATGGCAAACCTTTCGAAACGAACTTTATAGCAATTATAAAGTTCCTCGAAGGAAACATCAGCTTTTCGCATCATATGTTACCCTATTTACTCAGATTCACGCCCAAACTTTATAAAACAAAGATAACATTTTCTGTCTTATTATAAAATATTATCTGCTTTGCACCATTTTTACCAACATATTAAATAGATGCGTTGTTTGAATTAAAAGCAAATTTACACGTATTTTATGGTACACTGACGCAATCATTTCTGTTTGTTAATCGAGGTACAACATCCACTGTCCATATTTGTCGAACAGCTCTAACATCTTCTGCCCAAAGAGTACTTCCGCTTTATCCTTATCCACTTTCTCCTTGTTATAATACAACGCTCCACTGGGCGAGGGGCCCGACCTTATATTCGCAACCATTCCTTAGCCTGTTTTGCGGGGTTGAGAATTTCGATGCTTAGGACTTTCAATTCGCGTGTCTGTTGTTCCAACATGGCAATCTGATGCGGGATCGCAATGTTGGAAAAGTGCGCATTGACGACCTTTACAATCTGGTTATAGTTATTGGCCAGTTTCTGAAATTGAAAATAAAACTCGTTGTGTCGAGCGATGAACTGCACTTTCGAAGGGGCGCGTCTGATGATGATGAACTCCTCGGCGAAGATACATTTTACGATAAATCGGCTTCCATAGCCGGATCAGTTCCGGGGTGTAATATTACAACCGTCCGGCACGAAAAAAACCGCCGAACGGACTGGAGCGGACATAAAACCCGAATGCATCACAAATAAAATCTTTCACTATCAAAAGATGAAACGCGAGATTCAAAACCCTCTTTCCTACATTCCTTTTACAAGTCATTCATGGAATCGATATGGCAGGCAGGAACGCCTCCCATCTCCTCTGCATAAAAGAAGTCGTTCACGAATGAATACAGTCGTGAATCACCAAAATCACAAATTCATGAACACAAGAATTCTTTAATTTATCGCTTATAAAAAACTCTTAATTATGCACTGCCTTATGTCGTCAGAAGAATGGCATCGGAAAATTCCCTTCACAGGTTATTTGCTGGCTATCAGCATAAGTGTTCCGGTCGTGGATTTGGAGAGCGTTCGCAGGGTAGCGTCCGGGGCGCAGAATATCGTCTTTCTCGCCGGCTGGGAATTGCTTGAATATTAGGTTGCTGCGCGACCTTGAAAACACGGTTGAATTTCTCCGCTCAATGCCGTCATATCTTGTCCGATCTTGTCGTTGGTGATTTGGGCGTAAATTTGGGTCGTGGTGATATGTTTATGTCCCAGCATCTTCGATACGGTTTCCAACGGTACGCCCTGCGTGAGCGTGACCGTCGTGGCAAATGTATGCCGGGCCACATGGATCGTCGGATTGAACGGCAACCGGCATGCCTGGTAACATGCCGTAACGACATATTCAACGTATTATAGGTGCCTTTGAGCGGGAAGGCCCTGTCTCCCGAGAGGTGCATGTCCTTATAACAGTCGTAAATCATTTCAGCAACGGGGAGAAGTTTGACACGGAACTGTGTACCCGTCTTCTGACGCTTGTCGATGATCCAACGATCCCCGTTGTCGTCTGTATGAATATCTGTATGGGTCAGTTTCGAAACGTTCGCATAGCTTAAACCTGTAAATGCGCAGAAGACGAAGACATTCGGTTGATGCGTTGGGCTTCGAGGCTTTTGCCGGCTGCTTTATTTGCCTTGGTATCCCAAAAAGAAGAACGAACGGTGAGTTTGCAGCTGAACTGCGACATCGTACCGTTGATCGTAATACGGCCATGACGGGAATCTGGCCCGATTTCTCCGACTGCCTTTTTACGTAGAAAAGGACTTTGAACGTGCTGCGTTGCATAATAACTTGAACTTGTTGGATGGGTTAAACGTTTAGTCAAGTTATTTGGCATGCGAGAATTCGGCACAACAGTAGCCAAAACAAGCGCTTTAATGCGAAATAAAGCATTTCGGGCAGGTAACGGATAAGTAATACAACTCACCGTTAAACCTGCCCGATTCTGCCTTTGAGTGTTTCGGAACCTACGGAAATCAATACATTAAATACCTGTAAACAAAACATTTACACTTTTATGCATTGTACTGCTCCTACAAAAAGCCGCACCCTTTCGGGAGCGGCTTTTTTCGATATGTACACGAAGGGCAACTGCCCGGCGACACGTCGTCGCCATAGCCCCCCCCTTCGTCTTCGGCTACTGCGCCTGCTGGAGCGACTCCAGATCGGCCTTCGAACCGACTACGAGGTCGTCGTAGTCGCGCAGGCCCGTACCGCCGGGGATCAGGTGACCGCAGATCACGTTCTCCTTGAGGTTCTCCAGCGGATCGACCTTGGCCTGGATGGCCGCCTCGTTCAGCACCTTGGTCGTCTCCTGGAACGAAGCCGCCGAGATGAAGCTCGAAGTCTGGAGTGCGGCGCGGGTGATACCCTGCAACACCTGGGTCGAAGTCGCGGGCACGATGTCGCGCACCTGCACCGGCTGCTGGTCGCGGCGCTTGAGGCTCGAATTCTCGTCGCGCAGCTTACGCAGCGAAACGATCTGCCCGGGCTGCAACGATGTCGAATCGCCCGCGTCGGTGACGACCACCTTGTCGTACAACTCGTCGTTCACATCCATGAACTCCCACTTGTCGACAACCTGATCCTCGAAGAAACGGGTGTCTCCCGGGTCCTCGATCTTCACCTTGTTCATCATCTGGCGGACGATGACCTCGAAGTGCTTGTCGTTGATCTTCACACCCTGCATGCGGTACACCTCCTGCACCTCGTTGACGATGTACTCCTGCACCTTCGTCGGGCCGAGGATATTGAGGATGTCGCTCGGGGTGATCGCACCGTCCGACAGCGGGCTGCCGGCCTTCACGTAGTCGTTCTCCTGCACGATGATCTGACGCGACAGGGGAACCAGATAGCGTTTCACGTCGCCCTGCTTCGAGGTGATGATGATCTCGCGGTTACCGCGCTTGATCTTGCCGAACGCCACCTCGCCGTCGATCTCCGATACGATGGCGGGGTTCGACGGGTTGCGGGCCTCGAACAGCTCCGTAACACGCGGCAGACCGCCGGTGATGTCGCCGCCCGACTTGCCGACGGCGCGCGGAATCTTGATCAGGATGTCGCCGGCCTTGATGCGGGCGTTGTCCTTCACGACCACGTGGGCGCCCACGGGCAGGTTGTACTGCTTGACCTCCAGACCTTCGCGGTCGACGATCTTGATGACGGGGTTCTTGGTCTTGTCCTTCGACTCGATCACGACCTTCTCCGAAAGGCCCGTCTGCTCGTCGCGCTCGTCGCGGTAGGTGATACCCTCGATAACGCTCTCGTAGGAGGCCTTACCCTCGTACTCCGAAATGATAACGGCGTTGTAGGGGTCCCACTCGCAGATCAGGTCGCCCTTCTTGACCTCGGAGCCGTCCGCCATGAAGAGCGTCGCGCCGTAGGGCAGGTTGTGCGTATAGAGGACGATGTCGGTCTTGGGGTCGACGATGCGGAACTCCGACTGACGCGAAATAACGATGTCGATCGCCTCGCCGGCTGCATTCTTGCCCTTGACGGTGCGCAGCTCGTCGATCTCCAGACGGCCTTCGTATTTCGAAACGACGTTGGTCTCGACAGCCGTGCCGCCGGCCACACCGCCGACGTGGAACGTACGCAGGGTCAGCTGCGTACCCGGCTCGCCGATGGACTGCGCGGCGATGACGCCGACGACCTCGCCCTTCTGAACCATGCGGGCCGTGGCCAGGTTGCGGCCGTAGCACTTCGCGCAGACGCCGCGGCGCGACTCGCAGGTCAGCACCGAACGGATCTCCACCGACTCCAGCGGCGATTTCTCGATGGCTTCGGCGATCGGCTCGGTGATCTCCTCGCCGGCCTTGCAGATCACCTCGCCGGTCAGCGGGTGAATCACGTCGTTCAGGGCCACACGGCCCAGGATACGGTCGTAGAGGGTCTGCACCACGTCGTCGTTGCGCTTGATGGCCGTAGCCGTCAGGCCGCGCAGCGTGCCGCAATCCTCCTCGTTGATGATCACGTCCTGCGCCACATCCACCAGACGGCGCGTCAGGTAACCTGCGTCGGCCGTCTTCAGGGCGGTGTCGGCAAGACCCTTACGGGCGCCGTGGGTCGAAATGAAGTACTCCAGCACCGAAAGTCCCTCCTTGAAGTTCGAGAGAATCGGGTTCTCGATGACCTGCTGGCCACCCTCGACGCCCGACTTCTGCGGCTTGGCCATCAGACCGCGCATACCGCTCAACTGACGGATCTGCTCCTTCGAACCACGGGCGCCGGAGTCGAGCATCATGTATACCGGGTTGAAACCGTCGTTGTCCTTGATCAGCGTTTCGATCACGGCCTTCGTCAGCTTGGTATTGATATTCGTCCAGACGTCGATGATCTGGTTGTAACGCTCGTTGTTGGTGATAAGACCCATGTTGTAGTCCTCCATGATGGAGTCCGAACGTTCGTAGCCCTCCTGCACGAGCTTCTCCTTCTCTTCGGGGATGATCACGGCATCGAGGTTGAACGACAGACCGCCGCGGAAGGCCATCCGGTAACCCATATTCTTGATGTCGTCGAGGAACGCGGCCACCTTGTCGGCACCGGCCTTCTTCATCACCACGGCGATGATGTCGCGCAGCGAACGCTTCGTCAGAATCTCGTTGATGTAGCCTACCTCCTTGGGAACCACCTGGTTGAAGAGGATGCGGCCGATGGTCGTCTCCTTCAGCACGCGCACCTCGTTACCCTGCTCGTCCAGGTCGTCGACCATGCACTTCACGATGGCGTGCAGGTCGGCCCGGCCCTCGTTGTAGGCGATGATCGCCTCCTCGGCGCCGTAGAATACGCGGCCTTCGCCCTTCACGCCCTTGCGGGGCTTGGTGATGTAGTAGAGACCGAGGACCATGTCCTGCGAAGGGACCGTGATCGGCGCGCCGTTCGCGGGATTGAGGACGTTGTGCGAACCCAGCATCAGCAGCTGGGCCTCCAGGATGGCGGCGTTGCCCAGCGGCAGGTGCACGGCCATCTGGTCGCCGTCGAAGTCGGCGTTGAACGCCGTACATGCCAGCGGGTGCAGCTGCATGGCCTTGCCCTCGATCAGTTTGGGCTGGAACGCCTGGATACCGAGGCGGTGCAGCGTCGGGGCGCGGTTCATCAGCACGGGGTGTCCCTTGATGACATTCTCCAGAATGCCCCAGATCACGGGGTCCTTGCGGTCGATGATCTTCTTGGCCGACTTCACCGTCTTGACGATGCCGCGCTCGATGAGCTTGCGGATCACGAACGGCTTGTAAAGTTCGGCGGCCATGTCCTTCGGAATGCCCATCTCGTGCATCTTCAGCTCGGGACCGACAACGATGACCGAACGGGCCGAGTAGTCGACACGCTTACCCAGCAGGTTCTGGCGGAAGCGGCCCTGCTTGCCCTTGAGCGAATCCGACAGCGACTTGAGCGGACGGTTCGACTCGTTCTTCACGGCGTTGCTCTTGCGCGAGTTGTCGAACAGCGAGTCGACGGCCTCCTGCAACATGCGCTTCTCGTTGCGCAGAATCACCTCCGGGGCCTTGATCTCGATCAGGCGTTTGAGGCGGTTGTTGCGGATGATGACGCGGCGGTAGAGGTCGTTCAGGTCCGACGTGGCGAAACGTCCGCCGTCCAGCGGCACCAGCGGGCGCAGCTCGGGCGGGATCACCGGAATCACGTTCAGCACCATCCACTCGGGCTTGTTCTTGCCCTCCGAGGCGCGGAACGACTCGATGACGTTCAGACACTTCAGCGCCTCCGACTTACGCTGCTGCGAGGTCTCGGTCGAGGCCTTGTGGCGCAGGGCGTAGGACATCGAATCGAGGTCCACCTGCTTCAGCAGCGTGTAGACGGCCTCGGCGCCCATCATGGCGACGAACTTGTTGGGGTCCGAATCGTCGAGCGACTGGTTGCCCTTCGGCAGCGCGGCCACCACGTCGAGGTACTCCTTCTCCGAAAGCGTGGCCAGACGCTCGATGCCCTGCTCCGAGGCGGCGCCGGCGTTGATCACGACGTAACGTTCGTAGTAGATGATCGCCTCGAGTTTCTTCGACGGAATGCCCAGCAGGTAGCCGATCTTCGAAGGCAGCGAGCGGAAATACCAGATGTGCACCACCGGAACCACCAGCGAGATGTGTCCCATGCGCTCGCGGCGCACCTTCTTCTCGGTCACCTCCACGCCGCAGCGGTCGCAGACGATGCCTTTGTAGCGGATGCGCTTGTACTTACCGCAGTGGCACTCGTAATCCTTCACCGGGCCGAAAATCCGTTCGCAGAACAGACCGTCGCGCTCGGGCTTGTAGGTACGGTAGTTAATGGTCTCGGGCTTCAGCACCTCGCCGCTCGACTGGGCCAGAATCTCCTCGGGGGAGGCCAGGCCGATCGAAATCCGGCTGTAACCATTATTCGGTTTATTGTCTTTGGTAATTGACATATTTGTTCTCGTTTTTCTTTTCCTCTAAAATACACCTTACTCGAGTTTCACCGACAGAGCCAGACCGCGAAGCTCGTGCAGCAGCACGTTCATCGCCTCGGGAATACCCGGTTTGGGCAGATTCTCGCCCTTGACGATGGCCTCGTACGCCTTGGCGCGGCCCATCACGTCGTCGGACTTGATCGTCAGAATCTCCTGCAGGATGTTGGCGGCGCCGAAGCCTTCGAGCGCCCAGACCTCCATCTCACCGAAACGCTGACCGCCGAACTGCGCCTTACCGCCGAGCGGCTGCTGCGTGATGAGCGAGTAGGGACCGATCGAACGCGCGTGCATCTTGTCGTCGATCATGTGGCCCAGCTTGAGCATGTAGATCACGCCCACCGTAGCCGGCTGGTCGAACATCTCGCCCGTGCCGCCGTCGTAGAGGTACGTACGGCCGCTGTGCGGGATACCCGCCTGCGCGGTGTATTCGTTGATCTGGTCGAGCGAAGCGCCGTCGAAAATCGGCGTGGCGAACTTCAAGCCCAGCTCGCGGCCGGCCCATCCGAGCACGGTCTCGTAAATCTGGCCGAGGTTCATTCGCGAAGGCACGCCCAGCGGGTTCAGGCAGATGTCGACGATCGTTCCGTCCTCGAGGAACGGCATGTCCTCGTCGCGCACGATACGGGCCACGATACCCTTGTTACCGTGGCGTCCGGCCATCTTGTCGCCCACCTTCAGCTTACGCTTCTTGGCGATGTAGACCTTGGCCATCTGGATGACGCCCGTCTGCGGAAGCTCGTCGCCGTTGGTGATGTTGTACTTCTCGCGCTTGATGGCGGCGTCGGCCTTCTTCCACTCGATGGTGTAATTGTTGATGGTGGCCTCGATGAGCGCATCGGTGTGGGCGTCGCCCGTCCAGTTGCACGACCCGAGGTTCAGATACCCCATCACCACGCCGGTCTTCTCGTCCGTCGACTTGCGGGCGATCTCCTCCAGCATCTTCTGCGAGAATTTCGTCCCCGCGGGATAGAGTTCCACCCCGAAGTAGTCCGTAACGCCCGTGGAGGTCTTGCCCTGAAGCAGCGTCCACAGTTTGCCGACCAGACGCTTCGTAAGTTCCGCGATTTCGGCTGCGAACTTCTCGTCGAGCTTGTCCAGCTGGGCCTTCTCGGCGCTCTTGCTCTTTTTACCCTCCTTGTTGGCGCGGCTGTAAAGACGGGTGTCGATCACCACGCCGTGCAGCGACGGCTGGGCCTTCAAAGAGGCGTCCTTCACGTCGCCGGCCTTGTCGCCGAAGATCGCGCGGAGCAGCTTCTCCTCGGGCGACGGATCGCTCTCGCCCTTCGGGGTGATCTTGCCGATCAGGATGTCGCCCGGGTGGATGTTGGCGCCGACACGGACGATACCGTTGGCGTCGAGGTCCTTCGTGGCGTCCTCCGAGACGTTGGGAATGTCCGACGTAAGCTCCTCGACACCGCGCTTGGTGTCGCGGACCTCCATGATATATTCGTCGACGTGCACCGAGGTGAAGATGTCCTCACGCTGGATACGCTCCGAGATCACGATGGCGTCCTCGAAGTTGTAACCCTTCCAGGGCATGAACGCCACCTTGAGGTTGCGGCCCAGGGCCAGCTCGCCGTGCTGCGTCGAGTAGCCTTCGGTCAGAATCTGCCCCTTCGTCACCTTGTCGCCCGTCAGCACGATGGGCTTCAGCGTCACCGAGGTATTCTGGTTGGTGCGACGGTAGCGCGGCAGCGTGTAGGTCGTCACCTCCGGAGCGAACGACGCGAGGATCTCGTCCTCCGTACGCTCGTATTTGATCTGAATCTTCGTCGCATCGGCGAAAACCACCTCGCCGTCGCCCTCGGCAACGATCTGGATGCGGCTGTCGGAGATCATGTCCTTCTCGATACCCGTGCCGACGATCGGGGCTTCCGAAGTCACCAGGGGCACGGCCTGGCGCATCATGTTCGAACCCATCAGCGCACGGTTGGCGTCGTCGTGCTCCAGGAACGGGATAAGGCTCGCGGCGATCGAGGCGATCTGGTTCGGAGCCACGTCCATCAGGTCCACTTCGCTGGCCGTGACCACGGGGAAATCGGCGCCTTCACGCGCCTTGATGCGATCCGGCTCCAGGAAATTGCCCTCCCCGTCGATCGGGGTGTTCGCCTGTGCGGCGACCAGGTCTTCCTCCTCCTCGGCCGAATAGTAGTGGATGTGCGAATTGTCCATATCGACCTTGCCGTTCTCCACGCGGCGGTAAGGCGTCTCGATGAAGCCCATCGGGGAGATCTTCGCATAGACGCACAGCGACGAGATCAGACCGATGTTCGGGCCTTCCGGCGACTCGATCGGGCAAAGGCGTCCGTAGTGCGTGTAGTGCACGTCTCGCACCTCGAAACCGGCGCGGTCACGCGACAGACCGCCGGGACCGAGGGCCGACAGACGGCGTTTGTGCGTGATTTCGGCCAGCGGGTTGATCTGGTCCATGAACTGCGAGAGCTGCGAGGTTCCGAAGAAGGAGTTGATCACCGACGAAAGGGTCTTGGCGTTGATCAGGTCCACCGGCGTGAACACCTCGTTGTCACGCACGTTCATGCGCTCGCGGATCGTACGCGCCATGCGCACGAAACCGACCGAGAACTGATTCGACAGCTGCTCGCCCACCGTGCGGACGCGGCGGTTCGACAGGTGGTCGATGTCGTCGACGTCGGCCTTCGAGTTGATCAGCTGGATCAGGTATTTGATGATGGCGATGATGTCCTCGCGCGTCAGCGTGCGGATGGCCGGATCGGTGTCCAGATCCAGCTTCTTGTTGATGCGGTAACGGCCCACATCGCCCAGGTCATAGCGTTTGTCCGAGAAGAACAGCTTCTCGATGACGTCGCGCGCCGTAGCCTCATCGGGCGGCTCCGAAGCGCGCAGCTGCCTGTAAATATAAACCACGGCCTCCTTCTCGGAGTTGCACGGGTCTTTTTGCAGCGTATTGTAGATGATCGAGAAGTCGATGCCCGAGAGGTTCTCCTTGTGCAGCAGAATCGTCTTGGCGCCGCTTTCGAGGATTTGGTCCACATGCTCCTCCTCGAGAACCGTCTCGCGGTCCACGATCACGTTGTTTCGTTCGATGGAAACCACCTCGCCCGTGTCCTCGTCCACGAAGTCCTCGACCCACGTCGAGAGCACCCTCGCGGCCAGCTTGCGGCCCACGGCCTTCTTGAGGTTGGCCTTGTTGACCTTCACCTCGTCCGCCAGGTCGAAGATTTCCAGGATCTGCTGGTCGGCCTCGTAGCCGATGGCGCGCAGCAGCGTCGTGACGGGCAGTTTCTTCTTACGGTCGATGTACGCATACATCACGTTGTTGATGTCCGTAGCGAACTCGATCCACGAACCCTTGAAAGGAATGATTCGCGCCGAGTAGAGCTTGGTGCCGTTCGTGTGCATGCTCTGTCCGAAGAACACGCCGGGCGAACGGTGCAGCTGGGATACGATGACACGCTCCGCACCGTTGATGACGAACGTACCGCGTTCGGTCATATAGGGGATCGTACCGAAGTACACGTCCTGAACGACAACACCGAAATCTTCGTGTTCGTCGTCCGTGCAGTAGAGCTTCAGCTTGGCTTTCAGCGGAACGCTGTACGTCAAACCGCGCTCCAGGCACTCCTCGATCGAGTAACGGGGCGGGTCGATATAGTAGTCGATAAACTCCAGAACGAAATTGTTCCGGGTATCCGTGATGGGGAAATTTTCCTGGAAGACCTTGTAGAGGCCCTCGTTCTTACGGTTTTCGGCCGTGGTGTCCATCTGGAAAAAGTCCCGGAATGATTTAAGCTGTACCTCCAGCAAATCCGGGTACGGAACCCGGTTTTTTACTGTCGAAAAGCTAATTCTTTGTTGTGTTTTTGCTGCGGACATCGTAAAATCCAAATTAGTTGAAGTGTAATGGGTTACGCTCCCCAAAATGTGCGGGTCATTATCCCGGCAATGCTCCCGTATGAAGGCCTTGCAGGCCCCGGGAGCATCCTATATTCCAAAAACCGGACACAGCTCCTGATCGGCACTTCCGGTCTTTAGACCAAGAAAAGGCATAGAGCTTACACACCGGTAAGCCCTATACCTGTTCGTCTTCTATTGACGCTTAAGCAGCAATGCTACTTGAGCTCAACTTCAGCACCTGCTTCCTCGAGCTGGCCTTTGATCTGCTCAGCCTCCTCCTTGGAAACACCCTCCTTAACGGCCTTGGGAGCACCGTCAACAAGTGCCTTAGCATCGCCCAGCGAAAGACCTGCGATGTCCTTCACTACCTTGATAACCTGGAGCTTGGCCTGACCTGCAGCCTTCAGGATAACGTCGAACGACGTCTTCTCGGCGGCAGCAGCCTCGCCTGCGCCTGCAGCGGGAGCTGCAACGGCAACAGCGGCAGCAGCCGGCTCAATGCCATACTCCTCCTTGAGGATCTGTGCGAGTTCGTTTACCTCGGTAACCTTCAGGTTTACCAGTTCTTCAGCAAGTTTCTTTACGTCTGCCATAGTTGTAAGCTTATTAATTTGTTTTTGATTCTTGTTTGTGAAATTAGTTGTTTCTCGATTCGAGCGTCTTCACGAGGCCCGCAATCTTTTGGCCTGCATTAGCCTGCAATGCAGAGATAACATTCTTGGCCGGGGACTGGAGCAGTGCGACGATGTCGGCGATAAGCTCTTCCTTCGACTTGATGTTACACAGAGCGTCCAGCTGATCGTCACCCACGTAAACGCATCCTTCGGCGAAAGCCGCCTTCAGGACGGGCTTCTCCGACTTCTTGCGGAACTCCTTGATCAAAACAGCGGGAGCTTTCGCAACGTTGGTGAACATAATCGAGGTAGGACCCTCCAATACTTTTACCAGATCAGCATCGGCCTTCTCCACCTTCTCAAGGGCTTTGCCCAAGAGGGTGTTCTTAACGACCACCAGCTTCACGTCGCTCTCGAAGCACTTGCGGCGCAGGGCAGCGGTCTGCTCTGCGTTCAGCGACTCGATGTCGGCGATATAGAAGTGAGGATAAGCCTGGAGCTGCTCGGCAAGGCTGTCAATTACAACCAGTTTTTCTTCCTTAGTCATCTCTTCTCTCCTCCTTCTTATTTGGTTTCTACTGATTTGGAATCAATCTGCACGCCGGGGCTCATGGTGGTCGAGAGATAAATACTCTTCACGTAAGAACCTTTGGCAGCAGCCGGTTTCAGCTTGAGAATCATATTCAGCACCTCTTTCGCGTTGTCCACGATCTGATCTGCCGAGAACGAAACCTTGCCTACCGTCGTGTGGATGATACCGAATTTGTCGACCTTGAAGTCGATCTTACCGGCTTTCACCTCCTGGACGGCCTTGCCGACTTCCATCGTAACCGTACCGGTCTTGGGGTTCGGCATCAGTCCGCGGGGACCCAGAATACGGCCCAGCGCACCGACTTTACCCATCACATTGGGAGTACAGATGATCACGTCAACGTCGGTCCAGCCGGCCTTGATCTTGTCAACATACTCGTCCAGACCTACATAGTCCGCGCCTGCAGCCTGTGCCTCGGCCTCCTTCTCGGGAGTACACAGCACCAGCACGCGCACCGTCTTACCGGTTCCGTGGGGAAGCGTCACCACGCCGCGGACCATCTGGTTCGCCTTGCGGGGATCGACTCCCAGACGCACGTCGATATCCACCGAAGCGTCGAATTTCGTGAACGTAATTTCCTTCAGAAGAGCGGCAGCCTCCGAGAGCTTGTAAGCCTTACCGGCTTCCACCTTAGCGTAGGCGATCTTTTGATTTTTTGTCAACTTACTCATCTTCTTCGCAATTACATATTAGGAAATTCTCCGACGACACTGATACCCATACTGCGGGCAGTACCGGCAACCATGCGCATAGCGGATTCCAGCGTGAAGCAGTTCATATCGGGCATTTTGTCCTGCGCGATTTCGCGGATCTGATCCCACGTCACCTGACCGACCTTGTCGCGGTTGGGCTGCGCGGAACCTTTCTGCACTTTAGCTGCTTCCTTGAGCTGGATAGCTACGGGCGGCTGTTTTACAACAAAGTCGAACGACTTATCGCTGTAAACCGTGATGATGACCGGAAGAACCTTTCCCGCCTTGTCCTGCGTACGAGCATTGAATTGCTTGCAGAAGTCCATGATATTGACTCCCTTAGAACCCAATGCGGGACCAACGGCGAAGGATTGGCGGCACCACCTTTGATCTGCAATTTAATAAATGCAGCAACCTCTTTTGCCATAGTTTTCCTTGGTTAATTATTCTTTTTCTACTTGGGTGAAACTCAACTCCATAGGAGTTTTGCGCCCGAATATCTTCACCGATACCGTGAGTTTCTTGCGCTCGTTGTCGACTGCCTCGATAGTACCTTGGAAGCTCGAGAAAGGACCGTCCGTAACCTTGACGGTCTCGCCGACAAAGAAGGGTATTTCGTTCTCCTCCTCCTGTGCGTTCAGTTCGTCGACGCGGCCGAGAATACGCGCTACCTCCTGCGGACGCAGAGGCGTGGCGTTCATCTTGCGGCTGTCCTCTTTGGTGTCGCCGAGGAAACCCAGCACGTTGGGGGTATTGCGAATTATAATCGGAATCTGCCCTACGAACGCAGCCTCCACCAGCACGTAGCCCGGATAAGAGACCTTCTCCTTGGAGACCTTCTTTCCGTTGCGGATGGTATAGACTTTTTCGGTAGGGATCAGCACCTGGGAAATGTAGTCCTCAAGGTGGTTGTGGCGGATTTCAGCCTCGATATACTCTTTGACCTTCCCCTCCTTGCCACCGATTGCGCGGACGACATACCACTGTTTCTTAATCTCGCTCATCGTTCAGCAAACAATTAACGGCCAAGACCGCCCAGGGTCTTGTAAATGCCTGCCATCACGTTCTCGAACGTCACGTCCATCGCCAGAACGACCACGGCAAAGATGACCGAAGCCACCATCACGACGATCGTAGAACTCTGGAGCTGCGGAAACGTAGGCCACGTTACCTTGTTTACAAGCTCGTTGTAAGATTCTTTAACGTATTTGAACATATCTTCGTCTTTTACTCTTGGCAGGAGCAGAGAGATTCGAACTCCCATCAACGGTTTTGGAGACCGCTATTCTACCCTTGAACTATGCTCCTAGGTGACAGAAAGAGTACAGTAACCCGTACTGCTTTCTGTCTATTATTTCGTCGCCCGAAAACCGCAGGCGACAGTAGTCGGCGTCGCTCGGCCATTCGCAAGCAACCTTCCGATGGCTCTCGCGCCTGAACTACTTCACGATCTTCAGGATCTGACCTGCACCTACCGTACGGCCACCCTCGCGGATTGCGAAACGCAGACCTTCGTTGATAGCTACGGGGTAGATCAGCTTCACGGTGATGGTCACGTGGTCGCCCGGCATAACCATGTCGACGCCTGCGGGCAGGTGAACCTCACCCGTTACGTCCATCGTACGCAGGTAGAACTGGGGACGATAGTTGTTGTGGAACGGCGTGTGACGGCCACCCTCCTCTTTCTTCAAGATGTAGACCTCGGCCTCGAACTCGGTGTGCGGAGTGATCGAACCCGGCTTGGCGACTACCATACCGCGCTTAACCTCCTTCTTGTCGATACCGCGGAGCAGCAGACCTACGTTGTCGCCGGCCTCGCCCTCGTCGAGCAGCTTGCGGAACATCTCGACGCCCGTGCAGGTCGACGTGAGGGTCTTCTCCTCAAGACCTACGATCTCGACGGGATCGCCTACGTGGATGACACCGGTTTCGATACGGCCCGTTACGACGGTACCGCGGCCGGTGATCGAGAACACGTCCTCGACAGGCATCAGGAACGGCTTCTCGTTCTCACGCGGAGGAACGGGGATATATTCGTCAACGGCAGCCATCAGCTCCATGATCTTCTCCTCCCACTTCGGCTCGCCGTTCAGGCCGCCGAGTGCGGAACCGCGGATGATGGGAGCGTTGTCGCCATCGTACTCATACTTGGAAAGCAGGTCGCGAACCTCCATCTCGACCAGGTCGAGCATTTCGGGATCGTCCACCATGTCGCACTTGTTCAGGAAAACGACGATGCGCGGTACGTTCACCTGACGGGCGAGCAGCACGTGCTCGTTGGTCTGGGGCATCGGACCGTCCGTAGCGGCAACGACCAGAATGGCGCCGTCCATCTGAGCGGCACCGGTAACCATGTTCTTCACATAGTCGGCGTGGCCCGGGCAGTCTACGTGAGCGTAGTGGCGGTTGGCCGTCTGGTACTCAACGTGCGAGGTGTTGATCGTGATACCACGCTCTTTCTCCTCGGGAGCGTTGTCGATCGAGTCGAACGAACGGAGTTCCGACAGACCGTTCTTTGCCAAAACAGTCGTGATAGCAGCGGTAAGGGTGGTCTTACCGTGGTCAACGTGACCGATGGTACCGATGTTTACGTGCGGTTTCGACCGGTCGAATTTTTCTTTTGCCATAGTATTAAGTATTTAAAGTATTGTTAAAAATTGTCCCAAAGTTTTAAAATTCATTTCGCAGAACAAGCGAGCGACACAAACTCCCCATCATCGCTGAACGGAGGCGTTCGTATCACACGCTGCTGCGCATTGGAGCGGAAGACGAGGCTCAAACTCGCGACCCTCAGCTTGGAAGGCTGATGCTCTATCAACTGAGCTACTTCCGCAAAAACAGACCGTATCAGAGTTATCCCCTCCCTCACACCGTCTCTCGACGGCGCCGGGCCTGCAACTCCAACCGGCACTCTTTTTTGTGGGAAGTGATGGATTCGAACCACCGAAGGCGTACGCCAGCAGATTTACAGTCTGCCCCATTTGGCCACTCTGGTAACTTCCCTTGTTTTGCTCCTCTCCCGTGAGGAATTCGCTTCGCTCGTCTTTCCCGGAGGAATTGGCTCGTTTCACTCGGCTGCGCCTCGTTCCACTTCGCCGATCCCGCTTTGGGGAGGCTTTCGTTCTACCGGCGCCCGGTCGCTGCTTCCGTTACAAAAGTTTCTTCGAAACCTCACATCTGAAAAACCTTGTCTGCGTCAGGCAAGCCTGTGCCGCCAATCTTTTTCATCTGTGCCGCTAACGCGGTTTTGTAACTTCATTTCGCTTCCCTCGCGTCGGCTTTCCGAGCCGATGGAGGGATTCGAACCCCCGACCAGCTGATTACAAATCAGCTGCTCTGGCCAACTGAGCTACATCGGCAGTATTCACCGTTTTGGATTGCAAAAGTAGGCATAAAAAATTTATCGCGCAAATTATTCGGAATAAATTTTCTACTTTTTCACTCTTCTCAAAGAACCGCGCCCGATCGTCCTGACTTCAGGGGCGAAATCGGGTGCAAAGATAGGAAAAGTTTTGGATAACGCAACAGCTACCGCAAAAAATATTACCTCCCCGGGCCAACTATGTCACCCCGCCACCCGGACGGCGTCCCGGCAGCTCCCGGGCGGCAGGATCCCGGGCCTTCGACACCTATTTTTATATGCAAACCCGAATGCGCGCTTTTTCCCGATCTTCGGCGCCAAGGGCCTGCCGCCTTTATCGTTCGGCGCGTTTTGCCGAATCGAGCGCCATCCGGCTTTGAAACCGTCCCGCTTTTTCGTATCTTTACCGCTACGAATTCACGCACTATGGAAACCATCCCCCTCTTCGGCCCTTACGCGCTCCGGCGGCTCCGCACGGAGGACGCGCCGGACATCTTCGCCTCGATCGACACCCAACGCCGCCACCTGGGCCGCTGGCTCCCGTTCGTGGCCGACACGCACCGGATCGAGCAGACCCGGCAGGTGGTGGCCGGAATGCTCGCCGACACGGCCAATCCGGTCTTCACGCTCCGCAGCGGCAACGCCTTTGCGGGACTGATCGGCTTCAAATCGGCCGACGCCGCCAGGCGCAGCGTCGAGATCGGCTACTGGCTGCGCGAGGAACAGCAGGGCAAGGGGATCATGGCGGCCGCCGTGCGGACGCTCTGCGACCTTGCGTTCGGGGAGATGGGCATGCGGCGTGTCGAGATCCGCTGCGGCACGGGCAACCTCCCGAGCAACCGCATTCCGCAGCGTCTCGGCTTCCTCCGCAGCCATGTCGAGGCACAGGGCGAACAGCTCTCCGACGGAGAGTGGATCGACCTGAACGTCTACGTGCTGGAACGCTGAAAACCAGATGGCATCCGCCCCGGCGTCACCCGCAAATCCGATCCGGCCCGATGCCCTACGCCGCGACCGGCCCGATGACGCCGTGCGCGGTTCATCCGGCGTCGCATCGAAAAAAGGAGACCTGCGGGGAGGTCTCCTTTTCATCCTTTTTATCCGTGGCGGCCGGCGGCCCTATTTCTTCTTGATCGAGTTGATCAGCTGCGCGGGCGTCGCCTGAAGGTAATTCTTGCAGAAACGGCTGAACTGCGTGTAGTGACGGAACCCGTACTTGTTCATCAGCGCCTTGGTGCTGTCCTCGCCGTCGCGGATGTCGGTGAAGACCTTCAGCGCCTTCTGGCGCATCATCCAGTGGTAAACGCTGTCGTTGAAATGCTCGGCGAAGCGGCGTTTGAAGACCGAGAGGCTCATGCCCGCCAGCGAAGCCAGCTCGGCGACGCCCTGTGCCTTGTCGTAATTGTTGCAGACGAAGACGCGGAAATTGTCCTGCGGCTGAATCATCGACTGGAAGAAGTAGGCATGTTCGGTCGGCGTGTAGAGCACCTTGATCATCATAAAAAGCTCGGTGGCCTTCATCCGGTGGTAGCGGACGCAGTTGAACATCTGGCGGATCGTAAAGAATGTGCTCAAAAGGCGTTCTATCGCCGGATGCATCGAAAGCATGGGGACCGATTCGGTCGGAACGACCGAGTCGTAGGGCATCACCTTGTCGAAAATGTCCTGCTCGCAGAATTCGATCCGGTGGATGAGCGACAGCACGACCACATGCGTCTCGTCGTCCTGAGCCGTCACCACGAAGCGTTCGCTGCGGGCGAGACACACGCACTGTTTCGACGTAACCAGACGCACCGTGTCGTTTCCGTGTTCCAGCCTCAACGATCCCGACATCACGAAAAGGATGCGCACCATGCGGTCTGCGGGGAACGTCACCCCTTCTCCGGCTGCAAACGTAAGCTGTGAAAACCGACAATAGGTCGAATCGCCGATGCGGCGGAACGGCGCCGGGAACGTAGGACAACTACTACAATCCGCAGAACAACTCTCCTTCAATGCCGACTCCTCAAACTGCGGTTGGGGTTGATAATCCATAAACTTATTTGATCTGTGTAACGTGATTTTACGAACAAATATACAAAAAAATCAGGAAAAGCAAACAAATCAGCTCCCATGATGTCAAAAAAAGTCCCCGCCGCGACCGGCGGGGACCCTGAAAAGCGTTGTAACGGCGGACGAACCGCCTATTTGTAACTAATGATCAGAATTTTCGAAGACTCCCAGAACCGCACGGGATCGGTGATGATCAGTTTCTCGACGACCTTGTTCGCGTCGGTCACCAGTTCGTACGACCCCTCGGGATGCGAAGTGACGAGCGTCGCCTTCTTCTGTCCGACGGGGACCTCCGACAGCAGGCGCGAATCGGCCATCGTGAAGCTGTCGAAATTACTGTTCCGTCCGACGGTCAGCGTCCGTCCGATGAATCCCTGCTTGTTGATGATCTGCGCGTCGCGCAACTCCTTCTCGGCCCCCACGATGTAATAGACCGTGTTGAGCTGGTTCTGCAACTCGACCTTCTCGCCGCTCAGGTTCTCGACCTCGGCGCTGCGGACAGCCACCTCCTCGGTCAGGCTCTTCACCTCGTCGCCCATCCGGACGAGGCTCTCGCGCAGCTGCTCCACCTCGGCCTTCTTCTCCGCCAGCTGCCTGTTCATGTCGGCGATCATCTTCTCCAGACCGTCGATACGCAGATTGGCCTTGCGCAGCTGGGCCGCCGAACGTTGCAGCGACTCGATCTTCGCGCGGTTCTCCCGCAGCAGCCGGTCGATGGCCTTGATGTCGTTGTCGATCTCCTCGACGGGACGGCGGCCTCCCTCCGACTCCCCGGCCACGGTGATCAGGTTCTCGCGCGACTTGATCAGCGCGAGGTTCTCCGAGATGGCGTTGATGTCCGCGAACACGGCATTGATCAGCGAGTCCTTCGCGCTGACGACCAACTCCAGCGAATCGCTCCGGCTCTCGACCTCGACGGCAACCTGCCTGCTCACGCAGGAGGCAAGGAGTGCAACGACGCCCAGCGCCGCGGCGGTTGCTATATGCTTCATCTTGTTTTTCATGGCTCCGACTCTTTAAGGGTTTACGGTCTTGTTTGCCTTCAGGCGCAAATATATGCATAAAAATAAAATCTTGTACGGATTTTTTCACAAAGACCGGAAATTCCCTGCGGGGAATGAAAAACAACGGGCCGCAACCCTCGGTTGCAGCCCGTTATTTCGTAAATGCGCAAGCAGTTTTACTTCGCATTCTTCTTATCGTAGCGTTTTGCGTAACGGCTCATAAACTTATCGACGCGACCAGCGGTGTCAACCAACTTCATCTTACCCGTGTAGAACGGGTGCGAGGTGTTGGAAATTTCCATCTTATACACGGGATAGGTTTCGCCGTTCACTTCGATGGTCTCTTTTGTCGAAACGGCGGACCGACACAAAAACACGACGTCGTTGGACATGTCCTTGAACGCCACCAAACGATAATTCTCCGGATGAATACCCTTTTTCATTTCGTTGTTTTTGTTTTTAATTAATGCTTAAGCGCGACAAAGGTACGAATTAATTCGCAACAAACAAGCCCGCGTGCAAATTTTTTCGCACCCGAAGCACCTCGGGGTTGCGCAATCTGAATACTTTTTCTATCTTTGCGCCACGAAAGCGCCCCCGGGGCGCAGGACCGGGCCCATAGCTCAGTTGGTCAGAGCAGCGGACTCATAATCCGAAGGTCGTGGGATCATGCCCCTCTGGGCCCACTTGAAAATCAGCCATTTACACACAGGTAGATGGCTGATTTGTTTTTCATTTACACACAATTTATACACAACTTTGCCGATTTTTAATGCTGTTAAACCTCGATTGACCCCATCCGAAAGGTTTGGCTTTACGCGTTTACGCGCGCACAGACGGCGAAAAACTCCCGGCAACCTCGCACGCGCGTATAGACGCGCAAAAATTCGCCTTGCTGAGTTAATACATAGGCAAACTGCGGCCCGGCTTTGTATTCAACGGACGGGAATTTCCGCCGGTTGTTCACGCACGCACGTAAGGATGTCGGAAAATTCCTCGTAGCGGGATAATACGGCGCAATGTCGATAATACCGTTGTGCCTCCAAAAGGCCAGCAGGGCCAGCAACAGCAAACCCAGCCGCCCGGATTGACGGCTGGGGCAAATAATCGTTCCCGAATGAAGTTGAGAGGTCTCGCAATCGAAGGTTATTTTGTGCTTCAAGATTCCCGGCATAGGCGCTGATACAAACAATCCGCAGCCATTATTACCCGCACAATCCTGCGCAACGCCCATATCGCAACATCGGGGCGGATGTCGGGGCACGCTGCGTTTTGTTTCAACTCTTTCAAATCGTCGAGGGTCTCGGCGACGGATATTTCGTGCAGCACGTTTGTGTATTGCTCTACCCACTGCATAAGCCCGTCAATTATTTCGGCGGGGGATATATCGTCGTTTGTTTGCTTCATCGTGTATTTGAAGCTGGCGATTTCGTTTGCAATTGTCTGTCTGTTGTAGTCCATAGCGTTAAAATTTTATTTATTGGTGAAACAGTAGCATTTATTCATCGAAGGGTCGAACGTCGAAAATTCGCCATCCTTTTCCCATTCCCGGACGGTATAGCGCCCCTTCGGAAGATACCCTGCCCGGCGGACAGCCTCGGCCTCGGTGGGGAATGTCCCCAACCGATAGCCGCCGTATGTCAGTTCGTAGATCATAGTTCGGTATTGTTGGACAACGTACATAAATTTTCCGTCATGGACATCACGGCCAACTTCATTACCTCGTCTTGCGCTTTGCCTAATGCGCTGTCAAATTCACTGTTCACCTCATTGACCGCCGAGCCGCCGTAATCCATTTCGGTAACTTCCGCCGCCTCGCCGCAGAGGTCCGATAATTTGATATAGATAGCCAGGTATCCGGCGGTCATCGGGCTTAATTTTACGTTTTTCAAATCTTCGATAGTCATGATTTTATAGTTTTAATCGGTTAGTTCAACATTAATTGCAAGGCTTCGGCGATCTCCGGACACTCCCGGCCCGCCCGGTCCCATACGGCGGGGACTTCTGTAAATTCGCTCATCTCGTCGTTGCACAACCGGGCCGAATAGTCAACGAATATCGTGTACCCCTTGTGGGTAATTTCGAAACCTTCGCTTACGCCGTCGCAGTTGAAGGTGATGTAATCGGCCGCCTTGCGGGCCATTGTCCGAATGTCGGACCGGGTTAATTGTTCATTCATTGTTTTATCGAGGTTTTGCGAGAATCTCGCTATTTTTCAATTTCCGTAATAGGTGTTGAGGGGCGGTACGCCCCCGGTTATCGTTAGTCTCCGTAATACGTTCTGCTGTTGCCGTAGTAGTCGGCCGGAACATTTGCCAGCGGATGCCATTCCGCAACCTTCGATTCCTCCATCAGGCGGTTCTCGATTATCGCCGTCATGACCGCCAGCTTCTCGTTACGCCAAGCCTTGCGCAGGCAGGCCGAAAAGGTCATCGAAGCGTTGGCACGTTTCAGATACCAGGCGTTGCGCATGATCTTCGATTTGTTGTAGCGGGTGCGGGTGGTTGTCATAACATTTATAGTTATTGGTTTTATTTCTTGATGCAAATATAAAGCTATAAATTTAATTATGCAAATAAAAAATAAAGTTTTTACTATTATTTTTGCAGAAAAATAAAGTTATAGCTACATTTGTACCAGTACCAAAGATTTAAAGCTATGGATATAAAGAGAACAATAAAGGCTAACGGCCTAACTGTTAAAGAAGTGGCCGAAAAAATGGGAATTACGCCCGTCGGACTTAGCCAGCATATTAATGGGAATCCAAGTGTAGAAGTGCTTGAGCGTATTGCCGCCGCTATTGGTTGTAACGTGGGTGATTTTTTCGCCCCTCAACCGACAAACACAATCACCTGCCCGCATTGCGGCAAACTTATCAAAGTAGAAAAAGGGGAATAACCTCAAACATCTGCATCATGGAACAAGAATTGATACTATACAATTCAGCCGACGGAAAAAGTAGTGTTTCATTACTGGCCCGCGACGGATCGGTCTGGCTCAATCAAATGCAGTTGGCCGAACTTTTTGCCACCTCGGTCCCCAACATTAGCCAGCACATAAACAACATACTAAAAGACAAAGAATTAACCGCCGATTCAGTTATTAAGAATTACTTAACAACTGCCACAGATGGCAAGCCCTACCAAGTTAAATTCTATTCATTGGAAATGATTTTAGCGGTAGGGTTTCGCGTTCGATCTATCCGCGGCGTGCAGTTCCGCCAATGGGCAAACCGCAATCTTGCCGAATACCTGCGTAAAGGGTTCGTAATTGACGATGAGCGATTGAAAAATCCCGACGGCCGCCCGGATCATTTCGACGAACTTCTCGCCCGTATTCGCGATATTCGAGCCTCGGAAAAGCGATTTTATCAAAAGGTGCGCGACCTGTTTGCCCTGAGTAATGACTATGACAAAACAGACAAAGCGACGCAAATGTTTTATGCCGAAACCCAAAACAAACTATTGTATGCTGTAACGGGTCAGACATCCGCGGAGATCGTAATGACACGAGCCGATGCAGATGCTCCGAATATGGGGCTGACTTCTTGGAAAGGGGCGGTAGTGCGCAAACAAGATGTCATTATTGCCAAAAATTATTTGACACACGACGAATTGGATTCTTTGAATCGACTAGTCGTTATCTTCTTAGAAACAGCTGAATTCAGAGCCAAAAACCGAAAAGACCTCACAATGAATTTTTGGCGTGAAAACGTCGATAAAATTCTGCTTTCCAACGACCAACGCTTGTTATCTAACGCTGGAATGGTCCGTAAAGAGCACAAAGACAAATTCGCTTATCAGGTTTACGAAGAATTCAATGCACGCCGCAAACGCAAAGAAGCTATTGAGGCAGACCGTGAGGATATGGAACAACTGAAAGAACTGGAAAACGAAATAAAAAACCGTCCTATATGAATTCTAAAACCTATCAAATAGACGCCCAAAGCCTCAAACAAGCGCACGCCCTTTTCGAATCGGGGGACATCGACCGTATAGAGGTCGGAACCGTGGCCGGGCTTTGTGAGATTCACCGCTATCTGTTCGGTGGGTTGTATGACTTTGCCGGAAAGATTCGGACGCTGAACATCGCAAAGGGGGGCTTTCGCTTTGCAAATTGCCTTTATCTGGGTGCGATCCTCCCGGTGATCGAGCAGATGCCGGAAACGACCTTCGAGGAGATCATCGCAAAATATGTCGAAATGAACATCGCACACCCGTTCATGGAGGGCAACGGTCGGGCCACTCGCATCTGGCTCGACATGATGCTGAAAAAGCGCCTCCAGCAGGTTGTGGATTGGCGGAAGGTGGATAAGGATTTGTATTTGCAGGCTATGGAACGCAGCCCGATCAATGATCTGGAATTACGGGCCCTGCTCGGCCAGGCATTAACCGACCGCACGGATGATCGGGAAGTTATTTTCAAGGGAATCGAACAGTCGTACTATTACGAAGGATACGAGGGATAAATCTTAACAATACCGACTTATGGAACTGCAACCCATCCAAAGCAAGATTTACGAAATACGAGGCCAGCGGGTAATGCTGGACTTCGACCTGGCCGAACTCTACCAAGTGGAGACAAAGCGGCTGAAAGAGGCCGTAAGGCGCAATATCGAGCGTTTCGAGGGCGACGATTTTATGTTTGTACTCTCGGAAAAAGAATATGAAATTTTGAGGACGCAAATTGCGACCTCAAGTCTAACATCACAAAATGCGTCCTCAAATTGGGGTGGTCGTCGCTATATGCCATTTGCTTTTACGGAAATGGGTGTCGCAATGCTTTCGAGCGTCCTGCGTAGCGAGACGGCTATACGGGTAAATAGGGCCATTATGCGGGCTTTTGTAGCAATGCGCAACTACATTACCACCACAACCCAAATCACGGCAGAATTGGCCGAAATTCGGGCAAAACTGGCACTACTGGAGCGGGCTGATGCAGACAATGCCGAAGCGGTCAGCGATCTGTCGGAGGATATGCGCCAGGAACTCGACAATATCTATCAGGCTATCGCAGCATTGTCGATCAAAGTGCCACAAGCCCGCAAGCCCTCCCAGCCGATAGGGTTCAAGCCGACAACAAAGAAATAGCCGATTTGGCGACGCTTGCTCTTTGGAGGGTATATGCTTCACCCGTTAGGAGATCGTCGAAATTTAGGCATTCCAGAACGCAAATACGCTCGATAAAAGACAAAGAGAGCCGGAGTAATTCCCGGCTCTCGTCATTTCGTCGTTATTCGGTGGCGTGCATCATCACACGCAGCGTGCCCCGTCATTCCTTTACTGTCCGCCTGCCGATGGACTGGATGATCTTGGCCGCTTCGGGGTCGAGGACCACGGAAATAGGCTGCGTTGCGGTCGTTATCTCCTTGCCGTTGGTGGTCACATCCTGACGGTCGGCAAGATGCAGAACCCGGGCAACGATTCCCGAATCGTACTGTCCACATAATGCGCCCTCCAGCTGGTCCGCCTCGATAGCCTCGCGCACGCACGTAAGGATGTCAGAAAATTCCTCCCTTGACTCATATTCATAGAAATTTTGCCTGCTGATCTTCGCAAATTGGCAGAATCCCACCAATGTCAGGGGACGCTGTGTTGGAACGGGAATTATTTCCCCTGCTGAAACCTTGTTGATGTAAACCGGATTCGCTTTCACCCATTCGACGTATTCCTCAAACTTGGCTTCAAGGGCTTCGGGGGTATATGCACGAGGGCGGCCCACTTTGCGGGCTGTTCCCGTACGCTTTATTTCATTCTTCATATAGATTAATGGTTAATAAATTAGGCCGACTTTGCTTTCTGGGATACTGCCACCTGCCGGCGCACGGCGTCGTTCTCCTGAATTCCCAGAATGACAGGGTTGTAATTAATTTCCTCTGTTCCGGCGTTTTCGGGGGCGTAGATAGACAGATACAGATCGCCGTCCTCCTCGTACAGATCGACATAAAGGCGGGAATCGTAATCGACGATATAGGGCGTTCCGTTCGATGTTATGGCATACGCTGTGCCGTTAATGCCGTCCGCTTCTGCAACCCATTGGCTGTCTTCATTCTTGCCGTCCAAGCGCAGATAATACGTTGCTGCCACCACTCCGTCCACTTTCAGTTTCAGCAGTTGGCAGTCGCAGATGTCGTTTTCGCCTGTTTCTACCGAATATATGGCGAATATCTGCCCGAATTGGGCTATATACACCGGCTTCGTGTAGTCGAGGTTGTAGAGATCGAGAGCCGTGAGTTTTGCCCGAATGGTGATGATTCGCAGGCGGTCAACGACTTTCTGATAGGACGAATATCGGGTCTTTACGATACCTTCCTCGCCGCCGAACCTCATCCACGGATCGAATACCCCGATGCAGCGGGCAATGCCCGACATAAACGCTCCACGCCCCGATAATATCCGTGGCGAACACTCCGAATAAGTGATATTCTCCTTGTCTTCTGTACTGTGATCCTCGTAGATCGGCACCAATGCACAATTCACCTCGTTTGTAGTTGCGTTCTCCGACGCCGAGAAAGGCAGCGACACAAGTTCCGTTTCTTTCTCGATGTTCTCGTTTCGGATCGTGATGGTTCCGTATGTGTCGGTCTTTACATCGTCGTCGTTGTCGTAGTCGAGGATGTTGCTTTGGGCGAGGTCATCGATGGTGAAAATCGATGCGTCGGGCATATCCACCCGGTGAAAATCGTTCAGTATTACCCGGTCGCTCCAGTCGATGATGTCGTTATTCTGAACATTGGCGATTATGTCATCGATGCTTATCAGCTTGATCGTGTTAGGGCTGTCCTTGTCCGCATAGGCGAACAGACCGTTCATGGACATCAGGGCGAGGATAAAATCGCCCTGGGAAATGTCGGGGAGATTGGGGGCGACGGGGAATCTTGTAGGGAACGCACAATCGGTCCAATTTGCCCAAATATTTACTGTTAATGGAGTTGAATATGGGTTTGATATATATATTTCACCTGCTGGATCTTCATAATGAAGTAAAATTTCGGTGTTTTCTATTAACGGATAAGTTATATCAAGCGGCACAAAATTGAATCTATATACATTAACTCCATCACCAGTAGAGCCAACCAGTTCTACATTGTATGATGTACCTAATATTGTGGATTTTACTATTTCGGAATTACCATCCAATTCAGTAAGCATTATATGCATCTCCTTGGGATCTCCCCATTCTGGCGGCCTATGTGTAAAATATCCATATGCTCCTGTTCCATTACTCGGTTTAATCGTAATATGTACTGATAAATCCGTTTTATTAAATTTTGTAGTACAAGATCCATATGCTATCTCATGCGGGTCTTTGATTATATTACCCCGGCCTAATACACCGTATATTTGATTCTTAAAATTTGTGCTATTAGCCGTAAATCGCAATGCTTCTGCCTCATTCGATATTTCATCCCCATTTTTTGATACAAGCGGAATAATAGGTCCGAGGTTTTTGCTGTACGCCAGCCGCTCCTTGCCGTCGATAGTGATCCCGTTATACTTTTCGATAGCCGAAAGAATTGTTTTCACCTGCACGGACGGGTGCAAATACTTGGGGTTCGACAGTCCCATTCCGAAATTCACGCCCCAAAACGCTACACCGGGGTATTCATTGGTCGTATTTCCTTCTAAAATGGTCGTGTTTTCGTTCCAATCAATGTGGTCCGCTCCGGCTTCCTCCAACTGCGCCCCCAAATCCCGCAGGTTCGCGTCAAACAGAGGCTGAAAGTTATCCGCATTGCCCCACGTAAGCGTTACATTGATCGTATCCGCAATATCCGTAACCACGGCGAAACCCTGCGTGAACAGCGGCACCCCGTCCTGATACAACGCCGCCGGAAGTCGTACATACGGAGCGTCAGCATCCGCATCCGGGCGGGCTGCCTGACCTATAGCCCGCATATTGGCAGGCGTAGGCGGCAGCGCAATATTGTAGGAACGGTTCGACTGGATGCTGTCGAGGCTCGAAAATATTGGGCTTTGATAGAGCAGGGTTACGACTTCGTCACTCGACAGGTCGCACAAAATATCATTGATATAAAGTTCGTAGGTCGTCATATGTAGTTATTTTTCTAATATTTGATTTAACAATTAAAATTCCGGAGCGTTTAAGTATTAGCTCCTCTTGCTTCCGTTCGTACTCTTCGCACCTGCGCCGGGTACGCTCCAGCAACTCTACAAGTTCTTTCTTATTCAATCCTACTGTCAGCGTGCTGTCGTCCCGCTGGCCACCCCTTCGTTTTTCTTTAGGTATTTTCATGCGCTTAAATCGCAAACACTCTTAAAACGGTTCGCCGTCCGTTGAGGGGTTCGCCGTGCTTTCATAGTCCGCAATCCGTGTAATACTTTCGTTGTGCCGGAAAATCACGCACCCTGTCGCCCCCTCCCGGTTCTTGGCGATATGCAGCAGCCCGACGCCCTCGGCCGGAATGGTCCCGTATCGCCCCGCGTCTATCTCGGCCCGGCCGTACATTGCCGGGCGGTCGATAAATAGCACCATATCGGCGTCCTGCTCGATGGCGCCAGATTCCCGGAGGTCCGAAAGCATCGGGGTTTTATCGGTTCGTTCCTCTATTTTGCGCGACAACTGCGACAACAAAATGACGGGCACATCGAGTTCCTTCGCGAGCAGTTTGGCCGAACGGCTGGCGGCGGCGATCTCCCGCTCGCGGGTGCTGTTCGTGTTCCGGCTTGCCGTGTCGAGCAGTTGCAGATAGTCGATAATGACCATCCCGCACCGCCCCCGGCGGGCCATAGCCTTACATTGCGAGCGTATAGTCCCCATCGTAATATTAGCACAATCACTGAAGTAGACAGGCAGCGCGGAAAGTTCCGCGGCGGCTTGTTCGAGCCTGCGCCAGCTGTCGGCGTCTATATCGCCCGTTCGGAACGATCCGGAGTTAACTCCCGAACCTCCTACCAACATTCGCCCGGCCAACTGTGTATCGGGCATCTCCAGCGAAAACACGCACACCGGAACCCCAGCAACGGCGGCGGTCCGGGCAAAATGTAGCATTGCGGCACTTTTGCCCATCCCTGGACGGCCAGCCAATACCACGAGCTGGCCGCCCCTCCAGCCGCCCGTCAGCACGTCGAGCCGTTGTAAGCCCGTAGGAATGCCGATGCACTCGCCCACTTGTCGGGCCTGTTGGCGTCGTTCCAAGTCGTCGAGGGTGGCCCGCACGACATCCGACAATGGCGTAATATCGTTGGCGTGGACCGTTGCGGCGGCTATGGCGGTTATTTCTGTTGTCGCCCAATCCAAAACGCCCGAGGGATCGGAGGCCGCCCGTACTGCGAGTTCATGGCCGAATAGACACAACCGGCGGCGGGTCTCCGTGTCTTTGAGCTGCCGGGCGTGGTCGAGGACATTTACCCCCGAGCCGACGGCCTGCGTGAGCTTTGCCAGGTAGGCCGCCGGGTTGCCTAACCCCTCAACGGTTTTACAGCGCTGCGTAAGCGTGTAGAGGTCGATTTTGACGCCTTCCGCGAGCATCGAGAGCATCATGCCGTAGATTTTGCCGTGTATCGGGGTCTGGAATGCCGAAATTTCGGCGATCTCTGCAACATCGGCCAGTTGGTCCGGTTCAAGAATCAAAGCACCCAAAACAGCCTTTTCGAGTTCGGGCGATTCCGGGAGCACCTCAACGGCCTCCAGGCGGTTATAGGAAATTTGTTGTTCGCATCTCATAGGTAGTTTGTTTTTGGGGTTCGTCTGGTCGGCGCATCCACGTTCGAACAGCTGCCCGCCAATCTTTCATCTTGTTTTTACCAATCATCCAGCCTTTCGCCTCATAGAAATCGATGAAGCGTTGAGCATCGACCGTATATCCCTTTTCGGAAATATAATTTTTGACCTCTTGGAGAGAGGGAGCAACAAACGCCGCGCGTTTGGCTGCGACTTTGCGCGGCTTGTCCGCGCTGGTACCTTTGGGGGTGTTACCGACATTCGATTTTCCGCTTCCCCCTGCACCCCCTTTACTCTCTATATCTTTATCCTTATCTACATCCTTATCCTTATAAAGGTTAGGTTCTTGGTTAGGGTACTGGTTAGGTCTTTGGTTAGGTTGGATAGCTTTTCCGCTTGGATTGTTCCGGCTTCCTTTGGGCGCTCCACCTTTTCGCCCATTCTCCACACAAGCATCGTATCGGTTATGCGCATTATCAATTACAGGCTTAATCGCAATAAATAGCGCTTTTGCAACCGCATTGCTATCCGGACCAGGCGCAATGCCTTCAAAGGCGTAATCGAATATCGTCTCCGATACGACCTTGTACAAGTCCGGCGGCAATTCGCGTAAAGATTCACGGAATGAACGGTAATAGACCATCGTATCGCGGCTCATCGGGTACCTCCTTTCCGAGATTGCCTACGCTCCCATTTAACCCAATCCGCCTCAAGTTGAGGGTAGCAATAATCATAGAAAATGCGGGATAGATCGGGCGGTAAATCCGGCAATGTACGATCAAGTCCATACATTACTATCGCATTCATAAACAGCTGGTATTCGTTGGGTAAAAGCCCCTCCATCGCAGCCCGAAAGGAACGGTAAAAAACAAAACTATTACGCCTACTCATCGCCGTGCCCTCCGTGAATGTAATAGCGCTTAAACCGCATCTTGTTTTCATGCACCCAGACATCGGCAACATCGATCCCCATTTTGCGGATATAGCGGATCGTACTGCGCGGGTCGGGGATATTCAGCCGCTCGGCGATGTCGAACGTTGCCCATTGACCGCCGCAGACCAGCAGCGAAAAGACCCGAAATTCGTTGTTGTTTAGATAAAATTCCCTACCTTTGTACAGGACTTGATAGAATGCCCCTGCGTGCTTGCCTTGAGCGCCGGGGGCGTGCTGTTTCTGATTCATACCTCCGGAACTATTTACGGTTGGCACTCTCGGCGATAGCCTCGGCGGCTTCGCGGTGACGTTTGGCCGGGTCCTCGATTTGGTTCTGAACCCAAACCGTCAACTCTTTACGGCTGAACAACAGACGCCGCCGCACTTTCCGATAAGGAATTCGTTTGTAATAGGCCAAATTATACAGATTACTGGGCGTAGTAGGGTATCCCAGCCCCTCCAAGAAATTAATTGCAGCTTCGAGCGTTAGTGCGTCCGCCGCTTCCTCCGCCGGGGCTTTATAGTTCGCCAGCTCCGGGATAATGGTGCGCACCGCTGCGTAAATGCACCCCTCCAATTCTTCGCGGGACGTCAAAATAATTTTGCTCGTTCCCGCTGTTACTGTCTCTTGCATCATAACAAGAATAATTTAATTGTTAAAAAAATGTTGCGTCCGGACTATTCCGTAACCGCATTGCAAAGGTGGGAAATGCGGGGGCCTATTGTTATGAAATAATTATTTATTCATATTTATTCATATTTTGCAACATTGATTACCAAACACTTACAACGCATAGTCTTTCACACACAAAACAAAAAAAAGAATGCCGTAAAGCATGCTTTCGTATGGTGGCGATTATGAATTTAACCCTTTTGGTCCTTGAGCAAAAAACGATCAATAACGTTGCTATATGCGGGCATATTATTGATTGCTGCTTTTAAGAAATCATATAGCGATTTCACCTTTTTGTCCAAACTGCCGTCGATTATAAGCCCGTCACGCTGCATTTGGCGTATCTCATCCACGACCGCCTGCGCTTTATCCCCCGATGCCGCATTAATTGCGGCCCGTACACGACTAATCACAGCCGCACTATCTCCGGCTATTATCTCCGAAATACTCGCTTTTTTCCGTCCGGCCTTATTCCCCGGTTTAATAAGTAGAGCCATAGCCACCAACGCGTCGGCGATTGTAAACATATAACCCGCATAGTGTCCCATTTTGAGCAAAAGTGACGCGTCGAATATGGCCGTATTTCTATATTTTGCCCGGCATTTTCCGAACATTTTTAGCAGCCCTGCCCGTCGGTCTGCAATGGATTGTGTTCCGTATGCGGCCATCCGGTCCAAAAACTGCCTGCCCTCCGCCTCCCCTTGTGCATAGCCGTCTAAATACATTTGCCGGAACGTTGCCCGGTGCTCTCTGAAAAATGGATCATCGCCCGCCCTATTTTCGAAAAACAGGACGGCAATACACGGATACCCCGCGAATGCGTCGGGGAGTCCGGTCCTTTGGAATGTCAAATTAGGGACTTTATTATACGCTTCATCATCGGGCAAATCAAACCACCGCGTAAGACTGTCTAAATTGTCGATGTCGTTATAAACACTAAACATCACGTTTCCCGGGGTATTGCCCGTGCATAGAGGTAACGATTCATAATACTGTTGCAGCTTATCCATATCCCTAAAATTTCGTTAATAATTCCGCATTCTTCTGCCGTTCCTCCCGTTCGAAGCTGGCCAGGTAATTTTCCGTTGTTTTGAGGTCCTGATGCCCCAGCGATTCCGAGATATAGGCGATATTCGCTCCTGCCCGCTTCAACACCGTAGCGAACGAATGCCGGGCCGTATAGGTCGAGATATTGCCGATCCCGAGCTGTTCGCCCACCTCCTTCATACGCTTATTGATCGCACGGGTGAAATACATCGTTTTACACTTCCGCCGCATTGCATCCTCCTGTCCGTCGAGAATCGGAAAAATGAAGCTGTCGGGCCGGGAGGGGTTGCCCCATCGGTTAATTATTGCCTGCATCCGCTCCGTGACAACGACCCGGATTTCCTTGCGGGTCTTGGTCGTCCGCTCGGTCTTTTGCCGGACAAAGCATATTTCACCGTTCACGATGTCCCGATACCTCAACTTTACGAAATCGGCAACGTTGATCCCGTTGCACAAGTAGAGGAACAGCCAATAATCGCGGTATTTGGCCGTTGCCTCGGTTCCGTCCTCATAATTGGCTATCTGCCCTATTTGCTCCAGCGTGAGGGCCAATTTGCGGCCCTCTCCGGCTTGTATCTCATACCGCCCCCGGCCGAATGGGTATTGCGCCTCTAAAATCTTTCCGCACCGCTTCATGTCGTTGAGTATTGCCCGTATATGTCGCATATGTATTCCGACGGTAGTACGGCTTTTACCCTCTTTAAGCAGGAACTTTTCGTAACGACGAATCCAATCCACCGAAACACCCGACAAAGGAACACGAGGTCCGGCAAATCGTTCTATCCCCTTCATAACAACCCGATAGGCCATCATATTCCCGATGCGTTCCTGTGCTTTCATTTCGGCTATTTTACCCTCAAAAGCAATATTAAGCGTATCGCCACCAGCTCGTTTTAGTCGATTGTTAAGATTTTCCAATGAAAAGATACCGCGCATTAATAAGTCCTCAACAGCCGTCCGCACTATCTGGTAGCTGCTTTCGATGTCCTTGCGTATCTCCACAAGTGCACGGGCTTTTGTTGTTGGCAGGGCGTCCCACTCCGCCGGCATCAAATCTTTCCCGGTCGGATAATAGTGACGCACTCGATTGTAGGTAACACGGATTTTTACGGAGCACTTCCCGGACTTTTTCGGATGGGCTGAATCGAACATTGCGGCCACCGTCACACCGTCTTTCGAGTAGTTCATTTTGTGTATAAATTTTGATTTTAGACACACAATTTAGACACAAATATACGGATTTAATCGAAACCAACAAAAACCAAGTGAAATAAAATAGCTATATTTGCCATTGAAATACAAGCATTTACAAAACAATATAGAAATTACCAAAAACAGCTAAAAATCGACAAATTACGACTCATAATCCGAAGGTCGTGGGATCATGCCCCTCTGGGCCCACAGAAAAAGAGGTTACGAATTGCCGTAACCTCTTTTTTCGCACTCTTCGGGAGCGGCGTTATTCCAGCTTCGCCGCGTCGGAGGCCAGCTTTTCGTAGATGGCGACCATTTCGCCGAACGATCCCTCGCCGCGTTTCAGCTCGTACATGAAGACGCCCTTGTAACCGGCCTTCATCAGCGCCCCGTACAGCGCGGGCCAGTCGATCTTGCCCTTGCCCGGAAGCCAATGGCGTTCATCGACCATGTCGTAATCCGAGACATGGACGGTCGCAATCCGGTCGCCGCACGCCTCGACGAAGTGCAGCAGGTCCTCCGAAAGCAGGTGGTTCGTGTCGAAACAGATTTTCACCTCGGGATAAGGGGCGATGATGCGCAGCAACTCGGCCGAGTTCCGCCCGAGGCACGTGCGGGGCAGATCCTCGATGCACAGCTGCGCGCCGATCCGCGCCGCCTCCCTGCGCAATATGCCGATCGAAGCGATGCTGTTCCGGATACGCTGCTCGCGCTCCCCGTCCGCAATCGGTTCGGAACTGGGATGCAGCACCAGTTTCTCCGGTCCCACTTCGCCGCAGATCGCGATCATTTCGGTCAGGAATTCGAGGTTGGCCATGCGGGCGCTGTCGTTCAGCACCGAGATGTCCAGCTTGCGGGAGAACGGGAGGTGGCACGACCAGACCTTCAGACCGGCCTCGTCGGCCATGCGTTTGGCGTGCAGCGCCTTCTCGCGGATTTCAGCCACGGTCCCGCGGCCGCTGATGCCGATTTCGACATACTCCACGCCGGCCTTCGCGGCGGCGGCCATCTCCTCGGGGCTCATGCTGCTGGTCGAGCTTCCGACGCCGAGACACTGGGCCGTCAGGTTGGCGGCGCACACCAGCGCCGCTGCCGTAAACAGAATTCTTTTTTTCATCGCTTCCGGTTATTTGGTGTAGTTTTTCACGCAGCGGACGTTCAGATAAATATCCTTGGCCGCCTCCTGATTGGTCTTGGTCTGAAGGTTCAGACTCGTACCGCTGATGACCAGCGAACGGGCCGTCGAGGCGTTGGTCTGCCCGATGAACCACACGTAGCCCCATTTGCCCAGCGCGCCGCTGTTGAAACTGCCGTCGGCCTTCTGATAGCCCAGCGGATACCAGCCGAAACCGATGCTTTCGGCCCCGTCGACGAATTGCAGGAGGGGTTCCCCGGCGTCCGTGAGCGTCATATTCGCCTGATTCCAAATACCGCCGTCAACGATACGGCCGTTGCCGCCGCGCAGCCATGCGCCGACGTTGCCCGTATTCTTGACCGTGCAGCCCGACTTGTAGAATCCGGCCTTCGTAATGGCATTCTCGGGTTTCCCGTCGTGGCCGCCGGAGAAGGTGTATCCGCCCTGCGCGAAATCGTCGGGAATGGCATACTCGCTTTTGATAGCCATCAGCATGTCCCACCAGTCGTTGGCGTTGGCCACGTGCCAGCCTTCGGGACAGCAGCCGCGTATCTGGACGCCGAACTCGCCCTCCTCCGTACCGTCGAGTTTGAAGGCGTTGCCCACGTCGTCCACCCCTTCGTAATTCTGCACATAGGGACACTGCTCCGCCGTACAGCCCGATATGCCGGTCATCGCCTCATACCAGGTGTAGTAACGGCCCTTTGCGTCGTTCAACCGCTGCAAATGCGACGCCTCCAACCCCGCAACCGAGAAAGCCGTCAGGTCGGGCGCAACGCCCAGGTTGCCGTCCTCGCCCGCTTCGTGGCAGTTCTCGGTCATCCACCAGCGTTTGCCGTACTTCTTGATCGTATAGCCCGGCAGCTCGATGGGGACCGACACGGTGATCGCCGCGAAATACTCGCGCACCTTGCTCGCACCCAGTTCGTTTTTGGCCACCACCGACACCGACTGGGCGGGAATCACCACGTCGTCGTTGACCACCCTGACGGTGATGACGTTGGTTCCCTGACCGTCGATGATCGAGATTTTCGACTTCTCCTGCTCGGCGATCGTCCATTCGTAGGTCTCGGCCCACTGAACCTTCGAAACCGAGAAGGTGAACTCTTCGCCGCCGTTGCAGGTGAGCGTTGCCGGCACCTTCGTGATCGGCCCGGGTTTCTTGGGAACGGTCATCTCCTGGATTTCCTCCTCGGTGTCGCGTTTCACGGCCTCGGTGCAGGCGACCAGCGCCGCAGCGGCGGTCATGCATGCCGCGGCCATCATGTATTTTCGGATGTTTTTCATCGTTTTTGCATTTTAAGTTTTACAAAGTGTGAACCTCGGGATACCCGAACGGATTCTCCACATACCAGCGGGCCTTGTAAATCTGGTAGCCCGCGCGGTTGAACAGCCGGTTGCCCTTCATGTCGCACACCTCGGCCGACCACCAGTTGCTCCCGCCCGACGTGGGGCGCATGACGATCGTGGAATACCCCTCCGGCCCCGTCGAAATGCTCTTGATGGTGTTCTGCTGGAAGATCTCCACGTCGAGGAACTTCTCCGCCGCACAGTCGAACTTGTAGACATGCTGATTCGTCGATACATACATCGCATCCTCCCCGCAGACGGGCGCCAGGTCGTGGGCATCGGTATTCCCCGCCGCCATATCGTAAGAGCGCACCTGCGTCAGTTCCGGAGCCGTACGCTTCCCGTTGTAGGCGAGCTTGAGCAGCTGGGCGCCCGTCGCCGTCCAGAGGCAGCCGCGCTTCCGGTCCCAGACCACGTTGTGGGCCGAATGGACCGGCATGGTGAAGGCGGGTCTGGAAACGTAGCTGTCGGCGCCATTGTACACGTAGACGCTCAACAGGTTGCCCGTGCTCGACGCCACGACGACATTCCCGTCGGGCAGCACCTCGGCCGAGTGGGGGTTTCCGCCCGGCTTGGCGTAGAACATCGCCTTCTTGTCCGCAATGCGGATCAGCGCCACGCCGCCGCCCGAAGCCGTGACGAGCACGCACGTACGGTTGTAGACCGGTTTGGCCTCGTCGGGCAGATCGAACCACGCCTGTTCCGCAGCCGAAAGCCCGCTGTCGGCGGCCGTCCACTCCCAGGCGACCTTTCCCGTCGGCTGGTCGATCATCACGATCCGGTTCTTGGCCTGCTCGGTCAGAATCATCACCTTCGTGGCCTTGTCCAGGTCGATCGTCTCCTCCTTGTCGTCGCCCGGCCGCCAGGGAACGTAAGGTCCCTCCTCCTCGTCTTTGCTGCAAGCCTGAAGGAGGAATGCGGCGGCCAGTATCCACAGATATTTTTTCATAATTGCCAGTTAGCGGTTGTCGGATTAATAATTGGGATTTTGTTCGAGTTTCTTGTTCAGCAGGATCTGGTCCGCCGGAACGGGCCACCAGTAGTCGCGGTCGGGGTCGAACGCCCGGACGGCGATGTCCGTGCCCGCATAGTCCTGAATCACGGCGTTCATCACCAGCTCGGCGGTCATCCAGCGGCGGATGTCGTTGTAATAAAGCCCCTCACCGGCGAATTCGACGCGGCGCTCGTGGCGGATGATCTCGCGCATCTCGGACTGGCTCTTCGAACCGTAGGCGTAGGTGGGCATGCCGACGCGGCCGCGCACGCGGTTCACGGCGTCGTAAACGGCATCGGAGGGCGTGGCGTCGACCTCGTTCTGCGCCTCGGCGAACATCAGCAGCACGTCGGCGTAGCGGATGAACATGTAGTTGGTCTCGCCGTTGCTGTCGTCCGAATCGCGCTTCTGCGCGTCGTAGATCGTGAGTTTCCTGTGTGCGAAGCCCGTGAACTGGCACACCTCCCCGGCCGGGCAGTTGGCCTTGCCGAGGAACGTGCTCCCGGGATAGAAATTCGTCGCCGCGAAACGCGGGTCGAGGTTGTCGTACTTGCCCATCGTGGCCGCACCGTCGGTCGTCGTCCGGTAGTCCATCACCAGATCGAGCAACGGTGCGTTGTTGCGGTACTGGACGCTGTAAACGTTGAACGAATTGACGGCCGTGTTCTTGGTCTTCGAAAATTCGATGTTGAAGACGCACTCGCAGCTGTGCTCGTTCGCCGGCAGGAAGAGTTTCCGGTAGTCGCCGAACAGGTCGTAGCCCGCCTGGGCCTCCTTTTCGATCACGGCTTTGGCCGCATCGGCCGCAGCCTGCCATTTCGCGGCGTCGTTCGAGGGGTTGACCAGCTTGCTGGCCTCGAAAAGCAGCAGACGGGCCTTGAGGGCCATCGCCGCGCCGCGCGTGGCGCGCCCCTGGTCGGCGGCTTTGGTCCACTGCCAGTCGAGCAGTTCGCGGTCGATGATGTCGTTCAGATCGTCGAGAATCGCCCGCACCACCTCCTCGCGCGAGGCGCGGGGCAGCGAACCGTGCGCATAGACAGGCTCTTCGAGGATCAGCGGCACGCCGTTGTAATAGGTCACCAGCATGTAGTAATAGAGCGCGCGGAGGAACTTGGCCTCGCCCTCCATCTGCACCCTGCGGTCGTCGGCCACGGCGGCGGCAAGCAGGCGGTTGAGATGGGTGTTGCAGCGTCCGATGCCCTCGTAGCACTTTTTCCAGCGGTTGGCGATGATGCCCGAGCTGTTGGCCGTGTGGGTCCCCTGGGCGATGACGTTGTATCCGCCCGCGTTGTTGTAATTATAGGCGTTGGGCGTGCAGGTCTCTTCGAGCAGCGGCGCCGAGTCTCCGAACAGCGCACTGTTGGTCAGTATGTTGTAACAGCCGGTCATGGCGGCCTCGGTTCCTTCTTCGGTTTCCCAGAACGTCTCGACCGTATATTTGTCGGTGGGAATGGTGTCGAGGTTGCAGGAGGCCAGCGCCGCCGCACCGCAAAGCATCAATCCGATTACTGTTTTTTTCATGTTTTTCCGTATTTGAAGCGATTAGAAAGTAATGTTGAAGCCGAAGTTGATCGTCCGCAGCGAAGGATACTGCATCAGGTTGGTCGACGAAAGGTCGATCTCGGGGTCGAACATCTTCAGCGGGGAGATCGTGAAGAGGTTCTCGCCGTTGACGAAGATCTGGCACTGGCTCATTCCGAGCTTCGAAATCCACCTCTTGGGGAGGGTGTACGAGAGTTGCAGCTGCTTGCAGCGCAGGTACGACGCATCGTAGAGCCACTGCGTGTTCTTGTAGTCGTGCATCTCGGGCGCGCCCGTGGCGGTGTGGAGGATCGGCAGGCGGGAGTTGTGGTTCTCGGGGGTCCACGCGTCGGTCGCCCACTCCTTCAGCACGCCCGCTCCGTTCCAGAACGGGGCTGCGAGGTTGCCCGAAAGATAGGTCTTCACGTCGGCGACGCCCTGGAACTGCGCCGAAAGTTCGAGTCCCTTCCATCCCAGCGAGAAGTTGAAGGCGTAGGTGATGCTCGGCGTGAGGTTGCCGCAGACGGCGCGGTCGTCGTCGTCGATCTTGTCGTCGTTGTTGAGATTCTTGTAGCGGATGTACCCGGGCTTCACGCCGCTGCCGACGGTCACCGAATTGGCGATCTCCTCATAACTGTTGTAGAAGCCGTCGGCCTGGTAGAGATACCACGCGTCGATGGGTTCGCCCTCGCGGATGATGTTGAAGGTCTTGATGTACTCCTGCCCGTCGAGGTCGACGACGATGTTCTTGTTGTAGCAGAAGTTGCCGCCGAGGCTGTAATGGAAATTCTTGACCGCGCTCCGCCACTGGAGGTTCAGCTCGACGCCGTCGTTGGCCACCACGCCGATGTTCTGCTTCGGGCCGTTCAGGTTGCCGATCTGCGCCGAAATCTTCACGTCGCGCAGGATGCCTTCGGTGCGTTTCTTATAGAGGTCGACGCTGAACAGCAGGCGGTGGTCGAAGGCCTCGAAATCCAGTCCGAGGTTGTAGGTGCGGGTGGTCTCCCACGAGATGTTCTCGTCGACGAAATCCTTGATCGCCGCGCCGCCCGACAGCACGTCGCCGAAGCTGTAATTGTAGCTCTTGTTCGCCAGCACGGCCATCAGGTACTCGTAGTTGCCGATGGCCTGGTTGCCCATCTCGCCGACCGAGCCGCGGAGCTTGAGCACGTCGACCGCCCGGACGTTCTGCATGAAATTCTCCTTGTCGATGCGCCACCCGACCGACACGGCGGGGAAGAAGGCCCATCGGTTGCCCTTGGCGAATTTCGACGAGCCGTCGTAACGCGCCGTCACGTCGATCAGGTATTTCTCCTTGTAGTCGTAGGTGATTCGCCCGAAGTAGGAGAAGAGCAGTTCGAGCGACGATCCGCCCGAAATATCCTCCATCGTGGCGCCGACCGACAGGGCGGTGAGCTGGTTGTTGAAGTAGTCGCGTTTCTTGGCCTGGAAGTTCTTGCCGTCGTAACGCTTGTACTCCGTGCCGACCATCACGTTGAAGTTGTGGTTGCCGCCGAAGCTCTTGCCCCACGAAAGGGTGTTGTAGAAAGTGTAGTTGATCGCGTTGTTGTCCCAGTCCTTGGCCGAGACGTAGGCGCTGAAGTCCTTCCGCTCGAGGGTTTTGGGATTGTAGGTGTACATCGCGTGCTTGAAATCCTTCGAATAGTGGTCGACCTTCACGTAGCCCAGGTTGGCGTTGTACTTGATGCCCCACGGCAGGTCGTAGCCGATGTTGATGCGCCCCAGAATGCGGTGAAGCTGACGTTTGGTGTTGCCCTCGTGCAGCTCCATGAGCGGATTCTCGGGGTTGTTGCGCCCGGGGGTCGAGAGCCACGTCGAGAGCCACTTGCCGTCGGGCAGCTGCGTGCCGAAGATCGGCAGGGCGCGGTTGATGACGTTGACCGTCGTCGATACGCCGTAGATCGGGTCGGTGTTGTAGCGCAGGTTGCCCAGCAGGCTGACGCCCACCTTCAGGCGCTTGGTCACCTGCGCGTTGATCTTCATGTCCCACGAGAAGCGTTCCGCGTCGTCGTTGGCGACCATGATGCCGCGCTGGTTCATGTAACCGCCGCCCAGCGAGTAGGAGATCTTGTCCGTGCCGCCCGAAACGCGGGCGTTGTACTGCTGGAGAAAACCGTTCTGGTAGCAGAGGTCGTACCAGTCGGAGGCGGGATAGATGTACTTGTCGTGCTTCATGCCCTCCTCGTATTCGAGGATGTCGTCGCGGTTGTAGGTCACCGTCAGCTTGCCTTCGTTCAGTTCGGCCTGGTTGCGCATGTTCATATACTGAATCGGGTCGGTCACCACGTCGGGCACGTAGGTCGCCGACTGAATGCCGAAGTTGGCGCTCAGCTTCACCACCGGCGCGCCCTTCTTGGCCTGCTTCGTGGTGATGAGGATGACGCCGTTGGCGGCCTTGGAACCGTAGATCGAGGCCGAAGCGTCCTTCAGCACCGAGATCGTCTCGATGTCGCCGGGATTCAGCTCGTTGAGCGAATACTCCATGCCGTCGACCAGCACCATGGGGCTGGAACTGCTCATCGTGCCGACGCCGCGTATGCGGATCGTCGCGCCGTCGCTGCCGGGCTTCGACGAAGCCTGGTTGATGTAGACGCCGGGCATCGAATAGAGCGCCTGCGAGGCGTGCGTCATGGGCTGGTTCTCGATCTCCGACATCTGGCGCACGGCGATCGAGCCGGTCAGGTTGACCTTCTTCTGCACGCCGTATCCGATCACCACCACGTCGTCGAGGAGCTGGTTATTCTCCTTCAGCACCACGGTCAGATGCGTCCGGTTGCCCACTTCGACCTGCGCCGCGTCGTAACCGATGAACGACACGCTGAGCCGCGCGCCTGCAGTCACGTTCAGGGCGAATTCGCCCTTCGAATTGGTCACCATGCCGTTCGTCGTGCCCTCGACCAGCACGTTCGCCCCCACGATCGGATCGCCGGCCTCGGTCTCGACGCGGCCCTTCAGCTGGTATTCCCGGCCCCGGCCTGCCGGGTCGGATTTGTAAAGCACGATGTGGCGGCCTTCGAGTTTGGCCAGAATTCCCTGGTCGGCGAGCACGCCGTCGAGCAGTTTCAGGACGTTCTGATCGTGCGCCTCGACCGAAACGCGCTTCCGGAGGTCGATCTCGCTCTCCCGATACCAGAACGAGTAGCCGCTCTGCGTCTTGACCGCTTCGATCACCTCGCGCACGGTGGCGTTCTTCAGCGTCAACGAAATCACGGGATTCTGCGCGTAAAGAGCCTGGGCCGCCACCGTGAACCAACACAGGGTCAGCAATCCGCTCAGTCTGCACAGCATCCGCTGGCCGAAAAGGTCCCGGAAGGACCTTCTGCTGGTAGAATTGTTACTCATAAGGATTGAAATTTAGGTTGTAGTGAAAAAAATCGTGAATCTCTATCGGTTTCTGTAAAGCTCGAAATGGTTCTTGCGGCTGCGGCAGAGGATGCGGCTGTCGGCCGAGATGATCCGCATGATTTCGTGGATGTTCTCGCCGTCGACGAACTCACCCGTGAAACAGATCCTGCGCAGCCGTTCGTCGGGGATCGTGATGTCGACGTTGAACTGCCTTTCGAGGCTCCGGGCGATCGACGCCAGGGGTTCGGCCCGGAAGTAGAGCCTGTCCTCCTGCCACGAGAGCACCTGCTCGACGTTCACCCTGCGCAGCGACAGCAGCCCGGAGGTCCTCTCGAAGAATCCCTGCTCGCCGGGACGCAGCCGCACGCTCCGCGACTCGGGACCGCCGTCCACCAGCAGGCTGCCCGTCGCCAGCGTGATCTGGTAATTCTCGTCCTCGGAATAGGCGTGCACGTTGAAAGTCGTTCCGAGCACCGTCGAGACGACCTGTCCCGTGACGACGACGAAGGGCCTGCGGGCGTCGTGCTCGACCTCGAAATAGGCCTCGCCGTCGACCTCCACGCGGCGTTCGTCGCCGAACAGCGCGGGATAGACGATGCGCGTGCCGCCGTTGAGCCGCACCCGCGAACCGTCGGGCAGCACCACGTCGGACTTCACGCCCAGAGGCGTCGAGACGCTCACCGGCTGCGCCGCGGCGACCAGACGGCTTTCGGTCCGGCGTCCGCCCATGAACCAGCTGCTGCAGACGACGCCCGCCATCACGGCCGCAGCCGCGGCGTAGCGGACGATCCGCATCCGGATTCCCCGGCGGCGGATGCGCGAGCGCACGTCGGCCCACACCGCCTCCCGCATTCCGTCGGCCATGGCGTCGACTCCGGGTCCCACCCGGATGCCGTCCAGCAGCTCCGCCAGCCTGCGGCGGTCGCGCTCCGAACCTTCGATCAGTTCCGCCATCTCCGGCTCCCTCTTCGTATGCTGATATTGCATGATTTCTCCTTTTTGGTCGTATACACATATAGAGTGCGAAAGCCGCGGTTCCGTTTAAGGGAACCGCGGCTTTTTTTCGTTTTTTTCATTCCGGCAGGCGTCAGAAACGCGCCGTGAAGAGGAACAGCAGCAGGGAAACCAGCTTCAGGTCGGGATAATGCGTGCGTATGCCGGCCACGATCCTGTCGACGGCGATCTTGATCTGGACCCGCACCGTGCTCTCGGAGAGCGACAGCGCCTCGGCGATCTCGCGCGACGACAGCCCCTCCTGCCGGTTGAGCAGGAACACCGTGCGGCAGCGTTCGGGCAAATCGTTTATGAGACGGCGCACCAGCTCCTCGACTTCGGCCTCTATCAACCGGCTATCGGGAGCGTCTTCGCTGTGGGGGGGGGGGAATTTCGGTCGATCAGCGAGATGGGAATCTCCTCGAACGAGAGGCAGCGGCGGCGCGTACGGGACTCCTTCAGATACCGGTTCGCCTCGTTGCGCGCGACGACGTAGAGGTAGGCGTCGATGTTTTCGATCCTCCGCAGCGCGACGCGGGACTTCCAGACGGCGACGAAGACGTTGCTCACGACCTCGCCGCAGGCCTCCCTGTTGCGCAGAAAATAGTAGGCGAACCGGAAAACGCTCCGGTAATAGAGATCATAGAAAACCCGGAAAGCGTAATCGTCGTTCTCGCTTACGGAAACAAGCAAATTCTCAAGTTCTTTTTTCTTCTCCACGTCCGGGCATGTTCAGGCTTTCACAAGACAAAATTAGGAAACTTTTTCAGAACCGCAATATACGGTTCCGTTAAAATCCCGCGACGCGGCCCCGGAGCGGCAGCCGCAAAGAGAGAGAGGGACCGCGCCCTCCGCACGGTCCCTCTCCCCGCCGGCCTGCGGCCGGATTATTTCCCTTCGTCGCCGCTGCGGATCTCCTTGCGGCGGATCTTGCCGCTGATGGTCTTGGGCAGCGACTCCACGAACTCGATCACGCGCGGGTATTTATAAGGAGCCGTGATGCGCTTCACATGGTCCTGCAACTCCCTGACCAACGCCTCCCCGGCCTGCCCGCGGTAGGCCTCGGCGAGCACGATCGTCGCCTTGACGACCTGGCCGCGGATCTCGTCGGGAACGCCCGTAATGGCGCACTCCACCACCGCCGGGTGGGTCATCAGGGCGCTCTCCACCTCGAACGGACCGATGCGGTAGCCCGAACTCTTGATCACGTCGTCGGCACGCCCCACGAACCAGTAGTAGCCGTCCTCGTCGCGCCACGCCACGTCACCCGTATAATACACCCCGTCGTGCCACGCCTCGCGGGTCAGCTCATCGTTCAGGTAGTAACCCTTGAACAGACCGAGGGGCTTGCCCCCGTCGGTGCGGATCACGATCTGCCCCTGCTCGCCGTCCTCGGCCGAACGGCCGTCGGGGGTCACCAGGTCGATCCGGTACTGGGGATTGGGGACGCCCATGCTCCCGGGTTTGGACTTCATCCACGGGAACGTGGCCAGCGTCAGCGTCGTCTCGGTCTGCCCGAAGCCCTCCATCAGGCGGATGCCCGTCAGACGCAGGAAGGTGTCGTACACGGCTCCGTTCAGCGCCTCGCCCGCCGTGGTGCAGTACTCCAGCGACGAGAGGTCGTATTTGGTGAGATCCTCGCGAATCAGGAAGCGGTAGACCGTCGGAGGCGCGCACAGCGACGTGATGCGGTACTGCTCGATCTTGCGCAGCATGTCCGCGGGCGTGAACTTCTCGTGGTCGTAGACGAACAGGCAGGCCCCGGCCAGCCACTGCCCGTAGAGTTTGCCCCACGCGGCCTTGGCCCACCCCGTGTCGGCGATCGTCAGGTGCAGGCTGCCTTCGTGGAGGTTGTGCCACAGCAGCCCCGTGGTGATATGCCCCAGCGGATAAGTGAAGTCGTGGGCCACCATCTTCGGCTCGCCGGTCGTCCCCGAGGTGAAATACATCATCATCACGTCGTCGTTGGCGTTCACCCGCTCCGGGCGCACGAAAGGAGCCGCCTTTTCGATGCCGGCGTGGAAATCGAGAAACCCTTCGGGGACCTCGGGCCCCACGCTGACGAGCAGTTCGGTCGTGGGGCTTTCGGGCATGGCCGCCGCGATGTGATCGGTGATCACCCGCTCGCCCGCCGCGACGATGGCCTTGATCCCGGCCGTATTGCAGCGGTAGACTACGTCCTTTTTGGTCAGCAGGTGGGTTGCCGGGATCACCACCGCGCCCAGTTTGTGCAGCGCCAGAATCGAGAACCAGAACTCGTAGCGGCGCTTGAGGATCAGCATCACCACATCGCCCTTTCCGATGCCGAGGCTCTGGAAATACGAGGCCGTGCGGTCGCTTTCGCGCTTGATGTCGGCAAAGGTGAACCGGATTTCGGCGCCCTGGTCGTCGGTCCACAGCAGCGCCTCCTTGCCGGGCTGCTCGGCGGCGTATGCGTCCACCACGTCGTAGCCGAAATTGAAATTCTCCGGAACCCGTATGTGCAGGTTCTTCCGGTAATCCTCCTGCGAGACGAAGGAGGTCTGGGATAAAAATCGCTCTACCATGCTGCCGTTACATTATTATGGCCAGAAACCGCACCGTTTTGCCGTCGAGGGCTTTCATCCCGTGCGGCAGACCCGAATCGAAATAGAGGCTGTCGCCCGTGTTCAGTACGATCTCCTTGCCGTTCAGCCCGATCAGCAGGCGGCCCTCCAGCACGTAGTTCATCTCCTGCCCGGGATGGCAGTTCAGGTGCATCGGGGCGTCGTCCGCAGCCGGCTCGACCGTCACGATGAAGGGGTCGATCTTCCGGTCGCGGAATCCCGCCGCCAACGCCTCGTACTTGTAGGCCTTCTGCCGTTCGACCGACACGCCCTTTCCGGCGCGGGTGATGAAATAGGCGTTCATCTTCGGCTCCTCGCCGAACATCAGCACATCGAGGCTGATCCCGTAATGGCGGGATATGGTTTGCAGCACGTTCACCGAAAAATCGGCCGTGCCGCTCTCCATCTCCCTGTACTGTCCGACCGGAAGGTTGCAGCTCGCAGCCACCTCCTCCTGGGTCAGTTCAAGCGCTTCGCGCAGCCCGCGCAAACGGGTCGCAATCGACTGAATAGGGTCACACATTGTCTTTTCGTTTTAAATGAAAGGTCCGCGCTGCGGGTCCCGGACGAACAGATTACAATCCGGAAGGCCGCCCGTACGGCCCCTGCGCACCGCACGGGCCGTTTTCACTGGATGCAGGCCGTAAATATACTAAAAACTCTTAAAAACCGCAACTTCGCGCTCCGTTTCCCTTCCGCGCGCCTGCGGCGGCTGTAATCAATCCGGCGGCGGAGCGTTTCGCCAAACGAGAGCGGCGGCCATCCTCCCCGACCGCCGTTTTTCCGCCGGATGCAAAAAAATCCGGGCCGGATTTTGTTTTTTCCCGCAGAAACCCTATATTTGCCTCCAACAACCGGACGAATGACGATTTTCAACCATATCCATCATCACCATCACCACTTTACCGAGGGGTAGGTCGATTATGTATATGTAAGAGGTTATTATAGAATACATGAAGCTCACCCCCTGCGGGTGGGCTTTTTTGCGTGCCGAACCGCAGGTGGGTGTCCGAAAGAAGCAAACAATCAAACACACACCGAATATGTTACGAATAGCCATCCAGGCCAAGGGCCGACTGAACGAACAGAGCATCGACCTGCTTTCCGAAGCAGGCATCCGCGTTGCCGAGAGCAAGCGCAAACTCATCTCCCGCGCGGAAGGGTTTCCGCTGGAAGTCCTCTACCTGCGCGACGACGACATCCCGCAGGCCGTCTCGATGGGGGTCGCCGACCTGGGCATCGTGGGGCTGAACGAGGTCGCCGAGAAGGGTTTCCCCGTCGAGCAGATCATGGACCTCGGGTTCGGAGGCTGCCGCCTCTCGCTGGCCGTACCCAAAACGACCGCCTACGAAGGCCTCGCGTTCTTCCGCGGCCGGCGCGTCGCCACCTCCTACCCCAACATCCTCGCCCGCTACTTCGCCGAGAAGGGGATCGAGGCCGAGATCCACACCATCGAAGGCTCCGTGGAGATCGCCCCGGCGGTAGGCATGGCCGACGGCATCTTCGACATCGTCTCCTCGGGCGGCACGCTCATCTCCAACGGGCTGGTCGAGGTCGAGAAGGTCCTCTTTTCCGAGGCGGTGCTCATCGCCTGCCCGGGGCTTGACAGCGACAAGCGCCGCGAAACGGAGCAGCTGACCTTCCGCCTCAACTCGATCCTCGACAGCCGCGGCATGAAATACGTGCTGATGAACCTCCCCAAGGAGCGGCTCGGCGACGCCATCCGGATACTCCCCGGCATGCGCAGCCCGACGGTGCTGCCGCTGGCGCAGGAGGGGTGGTGCTCGATCCACGCCGTCATCTCCCAGGACCAGTTGTGGGAGCGCATCGAACGGCTCAAGGAGATCGGGGCCGAAGGCATCCTGATCCTGGCACTCGAAAACATGATCCGCTAAAAATCCGGAACCGTCATGGAAATTCTGAAAATCCACAACAATCCCGAACGCGCCGAGTGGGCCGCCCTCACCGAGCGCTTCACCCGGGAAGAGGAGGAGATCACGCGACAGGTGACCGAAATCCTCGCCGACGTAAAATCCGGCGGCGACCGCTCGCTGCGCGAAGTCACCCGCCGCGTCGAGGGGCGCGATCCCCGGACGTTCGAAATTCCGGCCGACGTGCGCGCCGCAGCCGCCGCGCTCATCCCCGCCGCGCTGAAAGAGGCCCTCGCCGCCGCGAAAGCGAACATCGAGACCTTCCACCGCGCCCAGCTGCCGCCCGAGGTCGACATCGAGACGATGCCGGGCGTCCGGTGCGTGCAGCGCGCCGTGCCGATCCGCCGCGTGGGCCTTTACATCCCGGGCGGCAAGGCGCCGCTCTTCTCCACGGTGCTGATGCTGGCCGTCCCGGCCCGCGTCGCCGGCTGCGGGGAGGTCATCCTCTGCACCCCCGCGCGCCCCGACGGCACGATAGCCCCCGAAATCCTCTATGCCGCCGATCTGTGCGGCGTCGACCGCATATTCTCCGTCGGCGGGGCGCAGGCCGTGGCGGCCATGGCCTACGGCACGGAGAGCATCCCGCGCGTCGACAAGATTTTCGGTCCCGGCAACCGCTATGTCACCAAGGCCAAGCAACTGGTCGGCGCCAACGACGTGGCCGTCGACCTGCCCGCCGGGCCCTCGGAGGTGCTGGTGCTGGCCGACGACGAAGCGTCGCCCGCCTTCGCCGCCGCCGACCTGCTGTCGCAGGCCGAACACGGAGGCGACAGCCAGGCGGTGCTGGTCTGCCCGTCGGTGGAGTTCGCCCGCGACACCCAGCGGGCCGTCGGCGAACAGCTGCTCCAACTGCGCCGCGGCGAGACCATCCGCGAGGCACTGCGCCAGAGCCGCATCGTGGTCCTCGACAGCCGCGAAAAGATGATCGGCTTCGCCAACGCCTACGCCCCCGAGCACCTGATCATCTCGATGCGCGACGCCTGGGACGTCGCGGCGCAGATCACCGCCGCCGGAAGCGTCTTCATCGGCCCCTGGTCGCCCGAAAGCGCCGGGGATTACGCCTCGGGAACCAACCACACGCTGCCCACGGGCGGCTGGGCGCGGGCTTACAGCGGCGTGAACACCGACTCGTTCCTGCGCAAGATCACCTATCAGGAACTCTCGCGCAAGGGGCTTGCGACCCTCTCCCCGACCGTCATCGCCATGGCCGAGGCCGAGGGTCTCGGGGCGCACGCCGCCGCCGTGCGCGTCCGCATGAAAGGAGGTGTGCTGTGAAACCGCTCGAAGAACTGGTGCGCCCCAACATCCGGGCGTTGAAACCCTACTCCACGGCCCGCGACGAGTTTTCCGGCGGAGAGATCACGACGTGGCTCGACGCCAACGAAAACCCCTACGACAACGGTGTCAACCGCTACCCCGACCCGCATCAGAAGCTCCTCAAACAGAAGATCGCCGCGCTGAAAGGCGTGCGCGAAGAGCAGGTCTTCATCGGCAACGGCAGCGACGAGGCCATCGACCTCTGCTACCGCATCTTCTGCCGTCCGGGCGTCGACAACGCCGTTTCGATCGCCCCGACCTACGGCATGTACCGCGTCGCCGCCGACATCAACGACGTCGAGATGCGCGAGGTCGCGCTCGGCGCGGACTTCTCGCTTCCGGCCGACGCCCTGCTGGCGGCCGCCGACGAGCGCACCCGTCTGCTGTGGCTCTGCTCCCCGAACAACCCCACGGGCAACGCCTTCCCGGCGGCCGGCATCGAACGGCTGCTCCGCGAATTCGACGGCATGGTCGTCCTCGACGAAGCCTACATCGACTTCGCCGCCGGGCCGGGATTCCTCGCACGCCTCGGCGAATTCGGGAACCTCATCGTCCTGCAAACCCTCTCGAAGGCGTGGGGCATGGCGGGGCTTCGCCTCGGACTGGCATTCGCGTCGGAAGCCGTCGCCGGACTTTTCGCACGCGTGAAATATCCCTACAACATCAACAGCCTCGCGCAGCAGGCCGTCGCCGAACGGCTCACCGAAGACATCGCCCCGCAGGTGGCCGAAATCCGCGCCGAGCGCGACCGGCTCGCGCCGCAGCTCGCGGCCTGCCCCGCCATCGAGCGGGTCTACCCTTCGGATGCCAATTTCATCCTGGTCCGCACCCCCGATCCCGACCGCATGTACGACGCGCTGATCTCGGCCGGGGTCATCGTCCGCAACCGCTCGCGCATCCCGGGCTGCGAAGGATGCCTGCGCATCACCGTCGGAACCCCCGCGGAGAACGCCCGGATGATAGAAACCGTCAAAAACTTCCGATTATGAAAAAAGCCCTCTTCATCGACCGCGACGGCACGATCATCGCCGAACCCGCCGACGAACAGATCGACAGCCTCGAAAAACTCGCGTTCGTACCCGGAGCCATCTCCGCCCTGAAGGCGCTCACGGGCCTCGGGTTCGACCTCGTGCTGGCCACCAACCAGGACGGGCTCGGCACCCCGTCCTTCCCCGAGGATACCTTTTGGCCGGCGCATAACAAAATGCTCGCGACGCTCGGCGGCGAGGGCGTCGCGTTCGACGACCAGCTGATCGACCGCACGTTCGAGGCCGACGCCGCCCCCACGCGCAAACCCCGGACAGGGATGTTCGGCCGCTACACGGGCGGCGAATACGACCTCGCGGCGAGCTACGTCATCGGCGACCGCGCGACCGACATCCTGCTGGCCCGCAACCTCGGGGCGCGGGGCATCCTGCTCGCTCCCCCCGCCGAAGGGCTGCGGACGCTGGAGGAAGCCGGCGCCGCCGACGCCTGTGCGCTGATCACCGACTCGTGGAGCGAAATCGCCGAATTCATCCGCCGCGGCGAACGCCGGGCCGAAATCCGGCGCGAGACCCGCGAGACGCAGATCACCGTCCGCCTCGACCTCGACGGCCGCGGGGATTTCAACGGCCAAATCTCCACGGGCCTGCGCTTTCTGGACCACATGCTCGCGCAGATCGCCCACCACGGCGGCGTCGCGCTGGCCGTCGACGCGCGGGGCGATCTGGACATCGACGAACACCACACGATGGAGGACGTGGCCATCACGCTGGGCGAGGCCGTCGACCGCGCGCTGGGCGCGAAGGCCGGGATCGCCCGCTACGGCTTCGCCCTGCCGATGGACGACTGCCGGGCGCTGACGCTGCTCGACTTCGGGGGCCGCATCGACTTCGAGTGGGACGCCTCGTTCCGCCGCGAGCGGGTTGGCGACGTTCCGACCGAAATGTTCCGCCACTTCTTCCACTCGTTCGCATGCGCCGCGCGGTGCAACCTCCAAATCTCGGCCCGCGGCGACAACGACCACCACAAGGCCGAGGCCGTCTTCAAGGCCTTCGCCCGCGCCCTGCGCATGGCCGTGGCGCACATCCCGTTCGATTACACCGTCCCCAGCAGCAAAGGAGTCCTATGATAGCCGTCGTCGATTACGCCACGGGCAACCTGCGGTCGGTTGCCGACGCCCTTCGCCGCGCAGGGGCCGAATTCACGCTCACGGCCGATCCCGCCCTGCTGCGCGGGGCCGACAAAGTGATCCTCCCGGGAGTCGGCGAGGCCTCGTCGGCCATGTCGCAGCTCCGCGAGCGGGGACTCGACACGGTGATCCCCTCGCTCACGCAGCCCGTCCTGGGCATCTGCATCGGCATGCAGCTGATGTGCCTTTCGAGCGAGGAGGGCGACGCCCGCTGCATGGGCATCTTCCCGGCCCGGGTCCTGCGGCTTCCGGCCACGGCGGCCGACGGCGCGCGGCTCAAAGTCCCCCACGTGGGCTGGAACACGATCACCTCGCTCCGCTCGCCGCTGTTCGACGAAACGGCCGGGGAGACCTATGTATATTACGTCCACTCCTTCGCCGCCGAACCCTGCGCCGCAACCATCGCCACGACCGACTACGGTCGCCCGTTCAGCGCGGCGCTCGGGAGCGGCAACTTCTTCGGCACGCAGTTCCACCCCGAAAAAAGCGGTGCGGCGGGCGCGCGGATTTTACTCAATTTTCTAAACCTCTGACACCATGATCGAAATCATACCCGCAACGGACATCATCGGCGGCCAGTGCGTGCGCCTCACGCAGGGCGACTACGCCAGCCGGAAGACCTACTACCGCGACCCGCTCGAAGCGGCGTTCCGCTTCGAGGAGGCGGGCATCCGCCGCCTGCACATGGTCGACCTCGACGGCGCGAAGGCCTCGGAGCCGCGCAACCTCGCCGTGCTGGAACGCATCGCCGCGCGGACCTCGCTCGAAGTGCAGTACGGCGGAGGCATCAAGAGCCGCGAGGCCCTGCACAGCGTCTTCGACGCCGGAGCGCGCCGCGCCATCTGCGGCAGCGTCGCCGTCCGCCGGCCCGACCTTTTCGCCGCATGGCTCGCGGAGTTCGACCCCGGGCGGCTGATCCTCGGGGCCGACGTCCGCAACGGCGCGGTGGCCATCGAGGGCTGGCTGGAAAGTTCGACGCTCTCGGCCCCCGAGCTGATCGGGCGATTCATTCCGCAGGGGCTTACGCAGGTTATCTGCACCGACATCTCCCGCGACGGCATGCTCTGCGGCCCCTCGGCAGCCTTCTACGCCGACCTGCAAGGCCGCTTCCCGACGGTGGAGATCACCGTCAGCGGCGGCATCTCTTCGATGTCCGACATCGAAGAGTTAGACCGGCAGGGCCTGCGGAGCGTCATCGTCGGCAAAGCCCTCTACGAAGGGCGCATCACCCTCAAAGACCTCGCGCGATGCTTGCCAAACGCATAATCCCCTGCCTCGACATCCGCGACGGACAGACCGTCAAGGGCATCAACTTCGTGGGACTGCGCCAGGTCGGCGACCCCGTGGAGCTGGGTGCGAAATACGCCGCCGAAGGGGCCGACGAACTGGTCTACCTCGACATCAGCGCCTCGGAGGAGGGACGCCGCACCTTCACGGAGCTGGTCGCGCGCATCGCCGCGCGCATCGACATCCCGTTCACCGTCGGAGGCGGCATTTCGTCGGTCGACGACGCCTCCAGGCTGCTCGACGCCGGAGCCGACAAGATCACCCTCAACAGCGCCGCCGTGGCCAACCCCGCGCTGATCGACGCCATCGCCGCCAGATACGGCTCGCAGTTCGTCGTCGCGGCCATCGACGCCCGGACCGTCGACGGCCGCTGGGTCGTCACGACCCACGGAGGCCGACGCCCCACCCAGCGCGAACTCTTCGCCTGGGCCGCCGAGGCCGCCGACCGCGGCGCGGGCGAAATCCTCTTCACCTCGATGGACCACGACGGCACGAAGAACGGCTACCCGTGCGACACCTTCGCGCGGCTGGCGGAACTGCCCGTCCCGATCATCGCCTCGGGCGGCGCGGGCACGGCGGACCACATCGCCGACGTGCTGACCCTCGGCCGTGCCGACGCGGCGTTGGCCGCCAGCATCTTCCATTACAACGAGATTCCGATACCCGTATTGAAGCGGGAGTTGAAGAAACGCAACATAAACGTCAGATTATAAAACCACTATGAAAATCGAAGGAAAACCGTTTTCGGCGTTCGACGCCGCAAAACTCCCCGGCGGACTCGTCCCCGCCGTCATTCAGGACGACCGCACCCTCCAGGTCCTCATGCTGGGCTACATGAACCGCGAAGCCTATGAAAAAAGCCTCGCCGAAGGCCGCGTCACGTTTTACAGCCGCTCGCGCCAGCGTCTCTGGACCAAGGGCGAGACCAGCGGCAACTGGCTCGACATCGTGTCGGTGGCCGCCGACTGCGACTGCGACACGCTGCTCATCCGCGTCATCCCCCACGGCCCGACCTGCCACACGGGGTCGAAAACCTGCTTCGGAGAGGCCGTGCCCGAAACCGAAGGTTTCATCCGCTACCTGCAAAGCGTCATCCGGGGACGTCACGCCGAGATGCCCGAAGGCTCCTACACCTCGAAGCTCTTCAACCGCGGCGTGAACAAGATCGCGCAGAAGGTCGGCGAGGAGGCTGTGGAGACCGTCATCGAGGCCGTGGCCCAGAACCGCGAGGCGATGATCTACGAGGCTTCGGACCTCGTCTACCACCTGCTCGTGCTGCTCGAAGCCACCGGATGCTCGATCGCCGACCTCGAAAAAGAGTTGGCGCGCAGGCACTCCTGACCCCTCCCGGAAGCGTTCCGACACCCGGAAAAGCCGCTTCGGGCGAAAGAATGTAACGAATTGTTTGCTTTTTTCGCCCGAAGCGCTTATTTTTGCAATCGAACACCGTCAGCATCAGCGTCAAAGACTGCATGAAAACCGTAATCACATCCGAATACGAAGTCCTGTTCCGCCAACATTTCCGGCTGGCGACACTCTATGCCGAACGCATCGTCGGTTCGGCCCACGAAGCCGAGGACATCGTGCAGGAGGTCTTCATCGCGCTGCTCGACGTCGATTTCAGCCAGATCCGCCAGAAGGAGAGCTATCTCTACCGCTGCGTGCGCAACGCGGCGCTCGACCACCTGCACGCCCGGATGAAGAACCGCTTCTACGACATCAACTCGAAGGAGACGGTGCGCCTGGCCGCCGAAGAGAACGCCCCCGGCGACGAACAGGCTATGATCGAGCAGATTGCGGCCATCTACCACCGGATCGAAGCGCTGCCCGAACAGGGACGCCGCATCTTCAAGATGATCTGCATCGAGCACAAAAGCTACGTCGAGACGGCCCGCCTGCTTTCGCTCTCGCTCCACACCGTGAAGACCCACATGTCGCGCTCGTTCAAAGCCCTGCGCAAAATATCGATGTTCTTCCTCACGCTTTTTTAGGTCCCGGACAGCCGGAGTCCGCCCCCCCGAATCCGATTTTAATCCGACCCGATTTCGCCCCACCGCACCGAAAGGACGAAATCCCAATTCCGCTTTTGTGTTACAATCCGTAACCCACCTGCAAATTTTTCACAAAAAAACGCCGGCATTGTATGTCCGGCGTTCGTTTTTTCGGTCTATTCCATAGGAAACGTTGTTTCCGGCCACACCGACCAACCTGAAAACACGGAAAACGACATGAGTTTCGAAAACCAGATCAAAGAAATACTCAAAGCCCGCCTCGAGGGAACCGCCACCGAAGAGGAACTGGCGATCCTCCGGGAGTGGCTCGACCGCTCGCCGCAGAACCGGGAGTTGGCGGAACTGCTGGAGGAGTCGGCGGAGAACCTTCCGCTGCTGGGCCGGATATACGGCTACGACGAACAGCGCGTATGGGGCAACATCCGCAAGGCGGCCCGCAAGCGCCGGATGCGCATGCTGGCTGCCACGGCCCGGAAATACGCGGCGGTCGCCGCCATGGCGGCGCTGCTGGCCGGCGGCGGCTGGTGGACGCTCGGCCGCCGGGCCGAACGGCTCGCACGGCAGGCTTACATCGAGCAGCTGACGCCCGGGGTGCGGGGCGCCGTGCTGACCCTTTCGTCGGGCGAGAACGTCGCGCTCGAAGCGGGCGGGCGGCGGATGCTCGTCGAACAGGACGGCACGCGCCTCGAGATCGCCGGCGAGGAGCTGGCCTACCACAAGGTGGAGGCCGAGCAGGAGATTCCGATGACGAACACCGTCACCGTACCGCGCGGCAAGGAGTTCTCGCTCCGCCTCTCGGACGGCACGCAGGTATGGCTCAACTCCGAGTCGAGCCTCGTCTTCCCGGTCCGCTTCGGCGACGGGCCGCGCGAGGTGACCGTGACGGGCGAAGCCTACTTCGACGTGGCGCACGACGCCTCGCGGCGGTTCGTGGTCCACGCCGACACGGTTTCCGTAAGCGTCTACGGCACGGCGTTCAACATCTCGTCCTACGCCGACGAGGGCGCGATCGAGACCACGCTCGTGAGGGGCAGCGTCGAGGTGCGGAGCGGACACCGCCGCGCAATGCTCCAGCCGGGCCAGCAGGCCCGCGTGGGGCGCGAAGGGGCTATCTTCGACGTGCGGCAGGTCGCCGCCGAAGATTACGCCGCCTGGACCCGGGGACTGTTCACCTTCAACGACGAGACGATCGCCTCGATATGCCGCAAACTCTCGCGCTGGTACGGCGTGGAGATCGTCCCGCGGGGCGTCGACGCCGACAAGGTGCGCTACACGGGCGTCGTGAAACGCTACGAAACCTTTGCCGAAATGGCCCGTCTGCTGGCGCGCACCGATCAGATACGCGCCGATGTCGAGGAGGGGAAGATCGTGCTCTGCATCGACCGTGACGACGATTGATGCCGGTTAGTTGGGAAGCCGCCCGACGGGGCGGCATTCGTGTCACTTAAAACACAGCTATTATGAGGAAACTTTACCTATCAGTATCGCACCGAAGGCCATGGCTTGCCGTGTGCATGTGGCTGCTGGCGATTTCCGTCTGGGGCGCGCCCCGGCAGGCGACGGCGAGCGAAGCCTACCAGCAGCGCAGGGAACGCATCTCCGTATCGTTCCGCAACGCGTCGCTGGCCGAAGTTCTCCAACGGATCAAACAGCAGACGGGATATTACATCCTCTATAATAGCGACGCCGTGCGGGGAATCGGCGGCATCTCCTTCAGCAAGGCCGACGCCCCGGTGCGCGAAGTGCTCGACGAAGCGCTGCGCGGCACGCGGCTCGAATACTCGATCGACGACGACACGATCGTGATCCGTGGCCGAAGCGGGGGGGGGAACGCCTCCGCCCCGCAGAAAGCCCCGGACAAGGTCGTCAGCGGACGTGTGACGGACACGGCCGGCGCGCCGCTCGTGGGCGTGAACATCCTGATCCAGGGGACCGCCACGGGAGTCGTGTCGGGGTCCGACGGCGGATTCTCGATCCGCATGCCCGAGGGCCGCGACAACCTGATCTTCTCCTACATCGGCTACGTCTCGCAAACGCTTCCCTCGGCACAGACCAGACTAGTCAGGCTGGTGCAGGACGAACAGGAGATCGAAAACGTCGTGGTGACCGGCATCTTCACCCGCAAGAAGGAGAGCTACACGGGTTCGGCCACGACCATCACGTCGGGCCAGCTGGCCCGCGTGAGTAACCGCAACGTCTTCGAGAGCCTGAAAAACATCGAGCCATCGCTCTACATCATGGACAACACGCTGATGGGCTCCGACCCCAACACGCTGCCGGACATGCAGCTGCGCGGTATCACCACCTTCCCCTCGGAATCCACGGGCGTCAGTATCAAGGGCAACTACCAGAACCGCCCCAACCAGCCGCTGTTCATCCTCGACGGGTTCGAAACCACGGCCGAGAAGGTGATGGACATGGACATGACCCGTATCGAGAGCATCACCATCCTCAAGGACGCCGCGGCCAAGGCGCTCTACGGCTCGAAGGCCGCCAACGGCGTCATCGTCATCGAGACCAAACGCCTGGCCGGCAATCAGGAGCTGGTGACCTACACCGGAAGCATCGAGGTGTCGATGCCCGACCTAACGAGCTACAACCTCTGCAACGCCTGGGAGAAGCTCGAGGCCGAGCGCATCGAGGGCGTCTACACCTCGGCGAATCCCCAGACGCAGGTGGATCTCACCAAACGCTACAACGCACTCAAAGCGCAGGTGCTCGGCGGACTGGACACCTACTGGCTCGCAAAACCCCTGCGCACGGGCGTCGGCCACAAACACACCCTCTCGGTCGAACTGGGCGACAGCCGCAAACTGCGGGCGATGATCGACTTCTCGTACAACAACGTGGCGGGCGTGATGAAGGGTTCGGAGCGCACGGTGCTCTCGGGCGACGTGAACGTTTCGTACCGCAAGAAAAGCTTCCTGTTCCGCAACATATTGAGCGTCAGCAACACCAGGAGCGACAACTCACCGTGGGGCGATTTCGGGGACTACGCCCGGATGAATCCCTACTGGAGCGCCGTCGATCCCCAGACGGGCCAGATCGCCCGCTGGGCCTACGACGAAGTGGCCAACCCGATGTACGACGCCACGCTCGGAACGCTCGACCGCGAGACCTACACCAGCGTGACGGACAACTTCTACGCCGAATGGCAGGCCACCGAGGCGCTGAAACTCACCGCCCGCCTCGGCATCGCCGTAAAGCGCAGCGACGCCGACGAATTCTATCCGGCCAAGCATTCGAAATTCGCCACCTCGGCCTACGAAAGCACGAGCATGCAGCTGCGCAAAGGCTCCTACCAGCTCGACAACGGCAAGAGCAGCGACATTTCGGGCGAAATCTACGCCAACTACGCCAAAAACTGGGGCAGGCACTACCTCTACGTCAACGCCGGCGGCCGGATCGCCGAAAACACGTACAGCGCCTACCAGCACTACGCCGAGGGATTCCCCAACAGCCAGACGGCCGACATCACCTTCGCCCGGCAGTACGCCCAGGACAAAAAGCCCGTCGGCATCTCGTCGATCACGCGCGAAATCAGTTTCCTGGGAACCGCGTCGTACAGCTACGACGACCGCTACAACGTCGACCTCACGTTCCGCGAAAGCGCCTCGTCGCTCTACGGCGCCGACAACCGCTGGTCGTCGGCATGGAGCGCCGGCGTGGCGTGGAACCTCCACAACGAACCCTTCCTGCGCGATCAGGACGTTTTGAAACAATTCAAGATCCGCGCCTCGGCCGGACTGACGGGCAACCAGAACTACGACACCAACGAAGTGCTGGCCACCTATCTCTACTACACCGGGGCCACCTACCACGGACAGACGGGCGCCTACCTCTCGAAGATGCCCAACCCCGCCCTCAAATGGGAACAGCGCATGGACTACAACGTGGGCGCCGACATTACGGTCCACCGCGCAACGATCGCCTTCGACTACTACAACTCGGTGACCGAGAACATGCTCACCGACGTGGCAATCCCCACCTCCACGGGTTTCGACACCGTGAAGGACAACCTGGGCAAGGTCCGCAACCGCGGCATCGAGGCCAAATTGAGCTATACGCTCTGGCAGGGCAAACAGGGCTTTTTCAACCTCTTCGGCTCGATCGCCTATAACAAGAACATCATCATCAACCTCTCCGAAAGCCTCAAGGCCTACAACGAAAAGATGATGGCCCAGGCGCAGGACAAGAGCAACTCGACGCCCGTGCTGATCTATCAGGACGGAATGCCGATGAACGCCATCTGGGCCGTGCCGTCGCTGGGCATCGACCCCACGACGGGTCAGGAAATCTACGTCAGGAAGGACGGCACGCTGACCTACGAGTACGACGCGCAGGATCAGGTCGTGGCCGGCATCAGCGACCCCAAGTACCGCGGCAACTTCGGCTTCGCGGCCGAATACAAGGGCTTCGGGTTAAGCGCCACCTGCACCTTCCTCGGCGGCGGGCAGCGGTACAACACCACGCTGGTCAACAAGGTCGAAAACGTCGACATCCACTACAACGTCGACCGCCGCGTGCTCTACGGCCGCTGGCAGACCCCGGGCCAGAACGCCATGTTCAAGAAACTCGGCTCCTACACCGACGAAAACGGCAAGCAGCACGACGAAAAGACCCGGGCCACGACGCGCTTCGTGCAGGACAACAACGAGCTGACGTTCTCGTCGCTGAGCCTCTATTACGAATTCAACCCGCGGCTGATCAGCAAAATCCGCCTCAAGCGGCTCAAGCTGGCCTTTTACATGAACAACATCGCCACGCTCTCGTCGATCCGCATCGAGCGCGGCACGACCTATCCCTTCGCACGGAGCATGTCGTTCCAGCTGACCGGAACCTTCTAACACAAACCACCGAAGCCATGAAAAACAGCATCAAATACCTCCTTCTGTCCGCCGCAGCCCTCGCAGCCGTCTCGTGCGAGAGCTGGCTCGACGTGACGCCCCCGTCGGAAATCCGCGCCGAGGCCCACTACTCCTCGGCCGAAGGCTTCCAGCAGACGCTCATCGGCTGCTACCTCGCCATGGGCGAAACCGACCTCTACGGCGAAAACCTGACGTGGCACATGGTCGAAATACTGGGCCGCCAGTACGACGCCCGCAAGAACACCGCCGCGGACGACTACGACCTCGACCGCTACAACTACAAAACCACGAAATCCACCGAAGTGATCGAAAAGGTCTGGGAGAAATCCTACTCGGTGATCGCCAACGTCAACGACGCCCTCGACCACATCGACCGCCGGAAGGACGAACTCGACTCGGTCAACTACCGCATCATCAAGGGCGAACTGCTCGCCGTGAGGGCCTACATCCACTTCGACCTGATACGCCTGTTCGGGTGCAGCGACCTGGCCGGACGCACCGACCTGGAGAGCCGTCACACGGTCCCCTACCTGACGAGCGTCGACAAGGACGCGGCGCCGCAGCTGACCTACGCCGAGACGCTCCGCCGCATGATCGCCGACCTCACGGAGGCCGCCCGCCTGCTGGAGATCGACCCCATCCGGGCCAGGTATCCCGAAAGCATCTATACCGAAGCCAACGTCGACAAATTCTACGATTACCGCTACATGCACCTGAACTACTTCGCCGTCAAGGCCCTGCTGGCGCGCGTCTGCATGTGGGAAGGCAGCGACGAAAACAAACACACCGCGTTGCTGGCCGCCCTCGAAGTGATCGACGACCCGGCATCGGTCGGAATCGCCGGCGGGCTGACGCTGCGCACGTTCACCGACTCCGCCAAGGCCCCCACGACCGAGATGTGCTTCCCGAGCGAACATATCTTCGCGCTCGGCGTCACGGACATGGCCAAGAAGATCGCAAGCAACCTCAACCGCGAATATTCGGAACAGGACCGCCAGTACCGCACGCTGTGCATCAAGAACTCGGTCGCCGACGATCTTTTCGAAATCAAGGGCGCCGGCATCTCCGACTGCCGCTACAAACAGCTCTACCACAACACCAACTACTGGCCCGAGGGGACCAAGACCCCTTCGAAGCTCTATCAGCAGACCTCGACGGGCGCCGACTACCGCCACAAGGACCTGATGCCGCTGATCCGCCTGCCGGAGATGTACTACATCGCCGCCGAGTGCCGCATCTCCGGTCCGGACAAGGACCTCGGCGAAGCCCGCAGCCTGTTGCAGGAGGTGCGCAAGGCCCGCGCGGTCTACGAAGAACTGGATGCCGACCTCGACGAGGCGGGCCTGATGGCCCAGCTCGAAAAGGAGTACCGCAAGGAGTTCATCTGCGAAGGCGTGGTCTTCTATTTCTACAAGCGGCTGGGCTACGAGAAACTGCCCCGCCAGAGCGACGTGATGAGCGGCAGCAAGGTCATCGACGACGCCGTCTACATGCTGCCCTACCCCGATTTCGAAATACAGTCGGGACGCGTACAGTAAGTCGAACGATTAATTGTTGAGAAGCATGAAAAAACTGATCTGCATACTGCTGGCCGCGGCGACGGCGGCCGGCTGCGAAAAGGACGACCCGACACGCTACGACATGTCGCAGGGAAGGGTCTGCTTCCCGGGGGCTGCGCCCAACGAAACGGCCGAATATCCCGGATACTCGAATTCCGACAGCACGTTCTACGCCTCGATGACCTTCAAGCAGCAGCCCGAAGGGGTCGCCGAGGCGGTGATCGAGGTCCCGGTGAAACTCATCGGCGGGGCCTCCGGCTCCGACCGGAAAATCGGCGTCCGCGTTCTCGAAGAGGGAACCACGGCGCAGCCCGGGCAGTACGAAATCCTCGGCGCGGAGGTTCCGGCCGGGAAGACCTACGGCGCCATCCGCATCGAGGTCGCCAAATCGGCCGAACTCGACACGCAGCAGCGCGAACTGACGCTCTGCCTGACCGATTCGCCCGACCTCCGGGTGGGACCGGACCTCTACCTGAAAGCCAACGTCTCGTGGCACAACATGCTGCCGCGGCCCGCGACGACCAAGCAGTGGTCCACCTACAACGCCTTCATCGAATCGGAGGCATCTTCGGGCAGCTCGTCGACGGAGGCTTACAGCCAGGCCGGCCACCAGCTGCTGCTGGACATCTTCGGCTGGGAGGTGTTCCCCGACTGGGGACCCGATTACAGCTACTACATCGACGCCTGGCGCGCCAGGGCACAGGCCTGGTACGACGAATGGAAGGCCGCCAACCCCGGGCAAAAACGCATCCACGAATCAGGCTCCATGAAGGGCCGGGAGGTAACGATCCGCACCAAGTAAACGACGAACGACCATGAGAAAACACACCCTATATCTGTTGCTGGCAGGCTGGGGCCTGCTCGCCGCGTCGTGCTACGACGACAAAAGCACGTTGCAGACCACCCATATCCCGCCCGTGGAGATCGAAGTGCCGGAAGCCATCGCCTCGCAGCTGACGGTGGTGCACAACGCACGGCTCGACATCACGGGCATCCGCATCACCAAAGACGGCCGGGAGAATCCCGAGGAGCTTACCTACGAATGGACGGTGAGTCAGACCGACAACGACTCGGAGGCGATTTCGCTCGCCACGACGCGCGAGTTCCACGAAGTGATCGACCTGCCGATCTCCTCGAAAGGCTACCTGTTCCTGCTGACGGTCACCGACACCGCCCACGACCTGAAGTACCAGTACAAGTGGACGCTCATCGTGACGGCCCAATTCAACGAAGGGCTTGTGGTGGCCTACACCCGGGACGGAACCACCTCGGACCTGGGACTGATCATGCACCCGCAGCTGACCGAGACCTACTCGGGCGCGGAGCAGGGAACCGTCGAAAAGGAGCTGATCAGCCGGCGCAACGGCAGTCCGTTCCCCTCGGCGGTCACCCACATGCTCTACACCTACGACAAAACCGACAAGAAAAACATCCTCTGGGTGTCGACCGACGACGACCTGATGCGCGTGGAGACCGATTATTACGAAATCCTGGGCCATAAGGAGGATGCGTTCGTCTACCTGCCCGGAAAGCTCGACATCCGGAGCCTGCTCAACACCTACCAGTGCACGATGATCCTCAACGACGGCGACATTTACGAAACGCTGCTCAGCCGCGGCCGGATCTCGACGCCCGTCAGCGGAACCGAAACCATGACCGTCGACAACGGCGTCGTTTCGGCCCACTCCGCTCCGGGCAGCACCCGCAAACCCAGCACGATCTTCTACGACCGGGAACAGGGCAAGTTCTGCTACGGCTACAACCAGACGTTCTACGCCTGCGGCAGCGTGGGTTCGTCGCCCTTCGACCCGGGGAACGCCCCCGGCCTGCGGTGCATCGCGGGCGGCATCAGCATCGACAACGCCACCCACACCCTGCTGATGCGGAAAGCCGACGGCAACCATGCGCTCTACACCTTCGGCAACTACTCCGCTTCGGCCGGCGCACCCGCCGCCAAGCTGATCTACGAAATCCCGGCGGAGGCCAACGCCCTCATCGCCGAAGCCGTGAGCTTCGTCTTCTCGCGATTCGACCCGATCCTCTACATCGCCACCCGCAGCGCCATCTACAAGGTGATCTTCACGACGGGCAGCGTCAATTTCGACCCGGCGCCCGTCTTCACGGCCCCTGCGGGCGAGCACATCACCCTGGCCCGCCTCTACCTGCAAGGCTACTACGCCATGGAGAACTACGACGGCTCGTCGACCCTTCCGAGCAACGCCTCGCTGGCATGGAGCAGCCGCGCGGTGACGGTGGTCACCTCGAAGGACGACGGGAACGACAAGATACACGTCGTGCCGCAGATCAACTTCGGCAGCGGACAGCTCGACCAGCCGAACGCGCTGGTGTTCGACGGCTTCGGCAAGATACTCGACTTCACCGTCGCCGGGCTTTACAAGTAGCCCGCACCGGCGTCGAAACACGCCCCATGCCGCAGATATTTTCAGAGCGTCTGCGGCATTTTTTTACTTTTTTGATTATATTTGCCTCGGTTTCACCCCCGAAAAGCGGCGGAAACCGCCCAAAACAAAAAAGCATCAGGACGGACCCGACAAATGCACAGCGAATCCAAACGGTATGATTTCGAACGGCTCTACATCGACTGCCAACCCCGGTTGACGGCCTATGCGCTGCGTTTCGTCAACAACCCCATCGAGGCGCAGGACCTGGTTCACGACTGCTTCATGGCGCTGTGGGACCGGCAAGCCCCCCTCGACCCCGAAGAGGCCCGCATGCTGCTGTTCGCCATGACCCGCAACCGATGCCTCAATTACCTGAAGCACAAAAGCATCGTCGACCAATACACGATCAGCTGCCTGGCCCGGGCGAAAATCGGGGAGGAGCGTCTTTACAACTACGATTTCTCCTTCGCCGAAAACGGGCATCCCTACCTGTACCAGGAGTTGGAACAGCAGATACAGCGCATCATGGACTCGCTGCCCGCACGCTGCCGCGAAGTGTTTTTGCTCAGCCGGTTCCAGGGGTTGAAGAACCGGGAAATAGCCGAACGGCTCCACATCTCCCTGCATACGGTCGAGCGGCACATCCAGCGCGCCCTGCGCATCTTCGCCGAAGCCCTCGAACGCGAACAATCCATTTACCTGCAAATACTGATCCTCGCCTGGCTGATGAACCAGCCGTCCTGAAGCCTTCCAGAGGCGAATTTCAAAAAATATGCGATTTTTTCCGGAACCGGGGGGGGGTAAAATCCGCCCCGATTGTTGTATGTATGTATGCGTACAACAACCGACCCCATGAACGAAAGCCTGAAAGAACTCGCCGTCCGCTATTTCGAAGGACCCA
>NZ_MNQF01000007.1:0-50416 GCF_001915285.1 Alistipes sp. 56_sp_Nov_56_25 | reverse complement strand
AGCGATTTTACTTGTACCCGGAGCCGGGGTCGAACCGGCACGACATTGCTGTCATTGGTGTTTGAGACCAACGCGTCTACCGATTCCGCCATCCGGGCATTTCCGCGAGCGTTACACGGCGAATCGGGTGGACAAAGATAGGTGATTTTCGTAACTTTTCAAAAAATACGGCTATTTTTCGAAAAAGGCCCTGATTTTTTTCGCCTTTGCCGCCCCGACCAGCGCCGAAAGTTCTTCGATGTTGGCCGCACGGACCTTTTCCACCGTGCGAAAATGGCGCAGCAGGGTCTGGACCGTCTTGTCTCCGACCCCCTCGATCTGCTCCAGTTCGCTGTGGATAAACGCCTTGCTGCGTTTCTGCCGGTGGAAGGAAACAGCGAAACGGTGCACCTCCTCCTGAATGTGCGCCAAAAAGTGGAACAGGGGCGAAGTGGGACGGATGCCGACCAGCACGGGCGGAAAGCCGCAGAGCAGTTCGGCGGTGCGGTGCCGGTCGTCCTTGGCCAGTCCGGCAATGGGGATGTCCAGCCCGAGCCGCTCCAGCACCTCGTGAATGACTCCCATCTGCCCCTTTCCGCCGTCGGCGATAATGAGGTCGGGCATTTCGGCCCCTTCAGCCATCAGCCGCGTATAACGCCGGAAGACGACCTCCCGCATCGAGGCGTAGTCGTCGGCCCCCGTCACGGTCTTGATGTTGAAATGGCGGTACTCCTTGCGGGAGGGTTTTCCATCCCGGAACACCACGCACGAAGCCACCGGATGAGCGCCCTGCAGGTTGGAGTTGTCGAAGCATTCGATGTGCCGCGGCTGTCTGTCGAGGCGCAGCTCCTTTTGAACGGCATTCATCAGCCGCTCGGTATACCGTTCGGGATTCTTGATTTCGAGGTTTTTCAACTGCTCGGCGCGGTAGATGCGGGCGCTCTTCCGCGAGAATTCCAGCAGTTCGAGTTTCTCCCCGCGCTTCGGGACCGTGAAAGTCACGCCTTCGAACAGCAGCGTCGTCGAGGGCAGCAGCGGCACGATCACCTCGCGGGAGAGTTCGCCCCCGGCGATGTTTTCGACGATGTGCTGGATGGCCAGCGTCAGCATGTCGCGCTCGTCGCCCCCGACGCCCGTCGAGAGTTTCACGGTCTGCACGCCCACGACCGAACCGTGGCGGATGCGCACGAAGTTGCACCAGGCCACGTCGTCGTCGGGCAGCAGCGAGAAAACGTCGACGTCGACGATCTTCGCGCTGACGATCACCGACCGTCCGGCATAGTTGTCCAGGGCGTCGAGCCGCTGTTTGTACCGCTGCGCCAGCTCGAATTTCAGCTCCCCGGCCGCACGCGCCATCTCCCCTTCGAGGTATTGGCGCACGGGACGCAGGTCGCCTTTCAGCACCGAAACGACCATGCCGACCAGCTGCGCATACTCCTCCTCGGACTGCCGCCCGACGCACGGGGCCTTGCAGTTGCCCAGGTGGTATTGCAGGCAGACCGTATATTTATCTTTGGCGATCAACTCCGGGGCGAGGTTGAGTTTGCAGGTCCGCAGGGGGATCACCTCGCGGATGAAGTCGAGCACGCTGCGTTGCATCATCACCGATCCGTAGGGGCCGAAATACTGCGACCCGTCGCGCGTCAGGATGCGCGTCGACTGCACGCGGGGAAAGTGCTCGCGCCGCACGACGATCCACGGATAGGTCTTGTCGTCCTTGAGCAGGATGTTGTAACGCGGCTGAAGGCTCTTGATCAGCGAGTTTTCCAGCAGCAGGGCGTCGGTCTCGCTCCCCACGACGATATGGCGGATCTCGACGATCTGCTTCACCAGCACACGCACCTTCGCGCTGTGCTCCTTCGACTGCACGAAGTACGAAGACACCCGCTTGCGCAGGCTCTTGGCCTTACCCACATAGATGATCGTCCCCGAGCGGTCCACGAACTGGTAGACGCCCGGCGACAGCGGCAGCAGGGCCACCTGCTCCTTGAGATCCGGTTTTTCCGTTTCAGCCATACGCCCTGCAAATTTAGCAAATATATTGCAAATCGGAAAGTCTATAAAAAGGTCGCATTTTTTTGTTTAATTCGTCCGAAAATCATATCTTTGCACATCGCTATTTCACTACACGCCATGCCTATAAGAAAACTTATCCTCCTGCTCCTGTCCGGCATGCTCTCCACCGCATGCGTGGACAAAGATTACGATCTGGGAAACATCGACACCGACAACATCGCCATCGGCGACGAAGGGTCGCAGTTCCGCATCCCGCTGGTCAAGGTGCTCGTCTCGAAGGACGAGATCAAAAACAACGGCGGCAACATCGAAGAGATCTTCCGCGAAGCCGACATCTGGTTTCCCTCCCAGCTGCCCGACGGCAAATTCGTCGACCTCGTCAAATTGCAGGACAAAGACGATCAGACGTATGTAAATACGCTGCTCCGAACGCTGCGCGAGGAGATGCAGGCCAGCGACGCCAAACTCGCATCGGTCGTCGATCTGGTTTGGGACAAATACGCCGCGGAATTTCTGTTGCTTCTCAACCTGACGGCTCCCGACGAGCAAACCTTCAAGACAGCATTCAAAACCGCCTACCGCAACGACGCATCGCTGCGCGAACGGCTCGCGGACGAAGTCAGCGCATTGGCCCGCACCTACCTGACCGGCTCGCTCGGAATAGACCAGCTCGAATACGAAGTCGGCCATATCGACATCAGCAGCGACATAGTGGACATGCTCGCCGACAACCTCGACCCCGAGGGCACGCCCAACGCCAGAAACACGCTGTTCCTCTACGGCCAGATCACCAGCGGGCTGCCCCTTTCGCTGCTCCTCGATCCGAGTTTTTCGCCCACGGAGATCACGTTCCAGGTCGGAGTCGGCGCAGACAAGGCATCGAACGACATTCCCCAAACGCAGCTTTTCGCCGAAGACCTGCGGCAGATCGTCGAGGGCATCACGATCCGGATTCCCGTGACGCTCACGGAATACTATCCCGGCAAAGGATTCAGCGACGACCGGTACCAGATCGTCATCAGCCTGAGCCTGCTCAAGAACGGAGGACTGAAACTCGACATCTAAACCGCACTCCATTATGAAAAAAATATACACCCTCATCGCGGCGGCGCTTCTGGCGACCGGCGCCGCAGCCCAGAACCCCACGGCCTATTTCATGGAGGGTTCGACCTTCCGCAGCCAGTTCAACCCGGCTTTCGCGCCGCTGCGCGGCTACGTCAACATCCCGGCCATCGGCGGCGTGAACATCAACGTGGGCGGCAACATCGCCGTGGACAACATCCTCTTCTCCCGCGACGGCAAGCTGGTGACGCTGCTCGACAGCTCCGTGTCGGCCGCCGACGCACTCTCGGGCCTCAAGCAGAACAACCTGCTGGGCATGGACTTCCGCATGAACGTCATCGGATTCGGCGCCTTTACCAAAAACCACAAGAATTTCTGGTCGTTCGACCTCAACGTGCGGGTCAACGAAGACGCCAACCTGCCCTACTCGCTCTTCGAATTCATCAAACTCGGCAAGGAGGGCCAGATCCGCAACTTCGGCACCTCGACGGACTCCTACCTCGAGGCGGCTTTCAGCTACTCGTTCCCGCTGATGGACGACCGCCTCTACATCGGCATCCGCGGTAAGTTCCTCGCCGGACTCGCCCGTGCGCTGGTCACCTACGACCGCTTCGACATCTCGCTCCGCGAAGACCGCTGGGCCGTTCTCACCCAGGGCACGCTGGACCTCACGGCCGCCGGGGCCAAAGTCGAAACGGACCCCGACAGCGAGACCTTCGAGATCGGCGATCTCGACTTCAAACCCACCAAACCCGCAGGATACGGCTTTGCCCTCGATCTGGGCGCCACGTACGACATCCTGCCCAACCTGCAAGCGTCGCTGGCCGTGACCGACCTGGGATTCATCAGCTGGAGCAAGAAAAACTCCGTCATGGGCGTCTCGACGCAGGAGACGGAATTCACGGGCGCCACGGTTCCGGAAAACGCCTCGGAGCCGGTTCCGGATTTCGACCTCGAAATGCTGAAATTCAACCAGGTCGACGGGCGCAGCACGACCAAGATGCTCCGCGCGTCGGTCAACGCCGGACTCGAATACGAAGTGTGGCGCCACAAAATCGGCATCGGCCTGCTCTACACGGCCCGCGTCTGGAAATACAAGACCATGCACAACATCACCGGATCGGTCAATTTCCACCCCGTGCGCTGGTTCACGGTGTCGGGAAGCTATTCGGTGATCGACAACCGCGGCGGAGCCGTCGGCCTGGCGCTGAACCTCTGCCCCAACTGGATCAATTTCTATCTGGCAACCGACGTGCTGACTTCGAAGCACACGCCGCAGTGGGTTCCCATCAAGCAGAGTTCGATGAACGTAACGCTCGGCCTGGGCATCCCCATCGGCAAGCGGAGCCACCGTATCGCGGCCTACGTCCGCGAAGGCGACAGACGCTGACCCCACCCCGCAAACAAGCAAATTCCCGGCTCGATGAGCCGGGAATTTGCTTTGCGAATGCGTCCCGCAGGCCGGACCGGGCACCCGGACAGGCGGCCGCAGCGCGAAAAAAAACGGATTTGCCACGCGAAAAAGGCCCGCCCCTTCGGAATTTTGGACGCACCCATATCACTTTCGGGCAAAGCGATTGCAAATCCGGAAACTTTCTCTATCTTTGCCCCGTAAGGAATCCGGAAATGTTTTCCGCCATCTCCTTCATCCTCGAATACATTGCGACGGCCCTAAAATCTGTGTGAAGTTGCGTCACTACTTTTGAATTCTTCAAAAACGGGCCGTCGCAATCTTTTCTTCGCTTTCAGCAAAAACCATACCGTTTTCACCGTCGGTTTCCAGCCGCTCCAGTGCCGCGCGCGTCGCCGCACGCCCCGCCTCGAGAATCTCCTCCGAACGGTAGAACTCGAACATGCCGTAGCTGTCGGCGGGCAGCCCGACCATGATGTCGGGTTTGTACAGACGGCACATCAGCTGCGTGATGCGCTGCTGCATGATCTGCGACGAAGCGATCAGCACCTTGTAATAATTCAGCGACGCATTGGCCCGGCGGACGGAATCGGCCCCGAACCGGGCGCTGACGTCCACGGCGACCAGCAGGTCGCCCTCCTCGCGCCGCACGCGGTTCAGCGGCAGCGGGTTGACCGTGCCGCCGTCGACCAGCACCCGGCCGTCGCGGTGCACGGGCCTGAAAACCGAAGGAATCGAGATCGAAGCCCTGATGGCGTCGTACAATCCCCCGCTGTCGAGCACCACTTCGTCGCCCGTCAGCAGGTCGGCCGCCACGGCGGCGAAAGGCACGGGCATCCGCTCGATCTGCACGTCGGGGACCAACTCCTTCATCGCCTCCATCACCCGGTCTCCCTTGACCAGCCCTTCGGTGCTCAACGCGAAATCGACCAGGCTGAAAACCTTGTATTTATCGAGTGCGCGCATCCACTCCTTGAACGGTTCGAGGTACCCCGAGGCATACACGCCCCCGACCAGCGCACCCATCGAGGTCCCCGCCACGGCGCTGATCTCGAATCCCTGCCTCTCCAACTCTTCGATGGCCCCGATATGGGCCACACCCCGTGCGCCGCCGCCTGCCAGCACCAGCGCCACTCTTCTCTTTTTCATATATTCCCTCCATTAATGCGGACCCGGACCTTGTTCCACGCATGGGTCCCGAAAAGACAACTTGCACGCATCGTGCCGCACATCTCGCGCAAACGCGACATCGGCGCGACGAACCCCAGCTCCGAGGCGTCGACCCACGGACGCACCGAAGGGTCGAACAACGCCAGGAAGACGCTGCGTCCGCCCCGGCGGTTCTCCCGCACGGCCTGCGTCACGACGGCGCTGCATCCCGACCCGAAGGGCACGCACACGGCATCGTCGGCATTGTTGTCGTAAACGGCCCACGACACCAGTCCCGACAATATGTCGGGCGTGGCGAAAAACAGCGCCCCGTCGGCCGTACCGAAAGCCTCCGCGGCCTGCGGCGTATCAATGCGCGCAAAATTGAGCCACGCACCGGAGGCCTCCGGCACGCCGAGCCGCCCGATGAACTCCAGCACCATTTCGGGTGTCTGCTTGTAGTGCTCCTTCTGCGACACGAAGGCCGGCACGAAGGGCGGCATCGGTGCAAAGCCGGTGTAGAACTTCCCGCCCCCGCAGCCGATATTGGCGGCATTGAGGCTCACCGCCGACCCCTCGCGGGCTTCGGCCAGCGCCTTGAAAAAACATCCTTCGACTTTGGGCACGGCACGCACCGGCCCGTCCGAATACCAGAACAGCAGCGGCAGTCCCGCGGCGGGTCCGAACGCCTCGCCATAGGCGGAGGCAAACTCTTTCGCATCCATCATTCAATCCGTTATTATGTAATCCATCGCCACGTCGTGCGGCTCCGCAGGCAGCTCCCCGACCAGTTGGTGGGCAAAGCACACGCCGACTTTCACGGCGTGCACGTCCGGCCGGGAGAGGTATTTGTCGTAGTAACCCCGGCCGCGGCCGCAACGGGCGCCCGCGGCGGTGAACGCCGTGCCGGGAACGATCACGAGGTCGATCTCCGACGGGTCGCACGTCTGCGCCTCGGGTCCCGGCTCGGCGATGCCGAAAGCCCCCGGACGCAGCGTCTGCGGGTCGTATTCGCAGAATCGCATCACATCCCCTTCGACGCGCGGAACCACGATGCGTTTCACGGCGCTCCACCGCGCCAGCGTCTCCGCCGTGTCCGGCTCGTCGGGAAGCGAGCAGAAAACACCCACCGTCCGGGCCGCGCCGAAAGCCTCCAGCCGCCCGGCCCGGCCGAATATCCGGCGCGAGGCTTCGGCGCGCTCCGCAGCGTCCATTCCGAGGTTCCGCCGGCGCATCGCGGCGCGCAGTTCTTTTTTGGTCATAAAACCCTCCTTTCAGGCATAAAATTCCCGTCCGTTTCTATTGTTATTCCGCAAACAATGGCTATCTTTGCGTGCGTAAAATAAAAGCGCCGGAACACAAATCATTAACAAATATAACAAATTAAAATCATTATGAGCTGTTTTCTATCTAATTCCTCGCTTGGCAAGAAGTTAGTAATGAGCGTGACGGGCATGTTCCTCGTGCTCTTCATCCTCTTCCACATGTCGATGAACATCGCGGCGATCATCTCGCCCGAAGCGTACAACATGATTTGCGAACTGCTGGGCGCAAACTGGTACGCGCTGGCAGGAACGGCCGTTCTGGCGCTGGGCGTCTTCGTCCACTTCTTCTACGCCGTCATCCTCACGCTGAACAACTACAAGGCACGCGGTTCGCAGCGTTACGCCGTGACGGTGCAGGAGCCGGGCGTGGCATGGGCTTCGAAAAACATGCTCGTACTGGGCTTCATCATCCTGGGCGGACTCCTGATCCACCTGTTCAACTTCTGGTCGAAGATGCAGCTCGTGGAGATTCTGGGCGGGCACGAGAACTCGCTGGGACTCGACCCCGCGGACGGAGCTTCGCTGATCGCCTACACCTTCTCGCAGTGGTACTACGTGGTGATCTACCTCGTATGGTTCGCCGCCCTGTGGTTCCACCTCACGCACGGCGTATGGTCGATGTTCCAGACCGTGGGCTGGGCCAACGACACGTGGTATCCCCGCCTGAAGTGCATCGCCAACATCGTGGCCACGATCATATTCCTCGGATTCGCCGCCGTGGTGCTCGTCTACTTCTTCTGCCCCTGCATCGCAGGCGCATGCTAATCACCCCCTTTGTAGAATAATAAACACACAAACGATATGGCTTTAAAATTAGATGCTAAAATTCCTGCCGGTGCTCTGGCCGAAAAGTGGAGCAACCATAAGACAGCTATCAAGGTCGTAAGCCCCGCCAACAAGCGCAAGCTCGACATCATCATCGTCGGTACGGGTCTGGGAGGTGCCTCCGCAGCCGCTTCGCTCGGCGAACTGGGCTACAACGTCAAGGTATTCTGCATTCAGGATTCGCCCCGCCGCGCCCACTCGATCGCGGCCCAGGGCGGTATCAACGCAGCGAAGAACTACCAGAACGACAACGACTCGGTATACCGCCTGTTCTACGACACGATCAAGGGCGGCGACTACCGCGCCCGCGAGGCCAACGTCTACCGTCTGGCCGAGGTCTCGAACCTGATCATCGACCAGTGCGTGGGCCAGGGCGTCCCCTTCGCCCGCGAGTACGGCGGCCTGCTGGCCAACCGTTCGTTCGGCGGCGCGCAGGTATCGCGTACGTTCTACGCCCGCGGCCAGACGGGCCAGCAGCTTCTGCTGGGCGCCTACGCGGCCCTCAACAAGGAGATTGCGGCCGGTTCGGTGAAGAGCTACCCGCGCCACGAGATGCTGGACATCGTCATCGAGGACGGCGAGGCAAAGGGCATCATCGCCCGCAACCTCGTGACGGGCGAGATCGAGCGCCACGGCGCCCACGCCGTCGTGATCGCCACGGGCGGCTACGGCAACGTCTTCTTCCTGTCGACCAACGCCATGGCGTCGAACGGCTCGGCCGCATTCCAGTGCTACCGCAAGGGCGCCGGCTTCGCCAACCCCTGCTTCACGCAGATCCACCCCACCTGCATCCCCGTTCACGGCGACCAGCAGTCGAAGCTGACGCTGATGTCCGAGTCGCTGCGTAACGACGGCCGTATCTGGGTTCCCAAGAAACTCGAGGACGTGAAGGCCATCCGCGCCGGCAAGCTCAAACCCTCGCAGATCGCCGAGGAGGACCGCGACTACTATCTGGAACGCCGCTACCCGGCCTTCGGCAACCTCGTGCCGCGCGACGTGGCTTCGCGCGCCGCCAAGGAGCGTTGCGACGCAGGCTACGGCGTGAACGAGACCGGTCTGGCCGTATACCTCGACTTCAAGACCGCCATCGAGCGTCTGGGCAAGGACATTATCAAGCAGCGTTACGGCAACCTCTTCGACATGTACGAGGAGATCACCGACGTCAGCCCCTACGAGCAGCCGATGCAGATTTTCCCCGCCGTGCACTACACGATGGGCGGCATCTGGGTCGACTACAACCTGATGACCACCATCCCGGGTCTCTACGCCATCGGCGAGGCCAACTTCTCGGACCACGGCGCCAACCGCCTCGGCGCATCGGCCCTGATGCAGGGTCTTGCCGACGGTTACTTCGTGCTGCCCTACACCATCGGCGACTACCTCTCGCACAAGATCCAGGCCCCGAAGGTGAAGACCGACACCAAGGCCTTCGACGAGGCCGAGAAGGGCGTCAAGGAGAAGATCGCGAAACTTCTCGCGATCAACGGCAAGCAGTCGGTGGACGACATCCACAAGAAGCTGGGCCACATCATGTGGGAGAACGTCGGCATGGCCCGTACGAAAGAGTCCCTCGAAAAGGCCATCACCGAGATTCAGGCCCTGCGCAAGGAGTTCTGGAAGGACGTGAAGGTCGTAGGCAAGGAGAACGACTTCAACGTCGAACTTGAAAAGGCGCTGCGTCTGGCCGACTTCCTGGAGCTGGGCGAGCTGATGGCCCGCGACGCCCTCAACCGCGAGGAGTCGTGCGGCGGCCACTTCCGCACGGAACACCAGACCGAGGAGGGCGAAGCCAAGCGCGACGACGAGAACTTCGTATACGCCGCCGTATGGGAGTACAAGGGCATGGACCAGGCTCCGGAACTCACCAAGGAGCCGCTGAACTTCGAGTTCGTGCACCCCGCACAGCGCAACTACAAAGATTAAGGCCATTTGACGTTGAACTTTAATATCGAATCGAAACCATGAATTTTACATTAAAGATATGGCGTCAAAAGGACGCTAAATCCAAAGGCGCTTTCGAGAGCTACAAGGTGGAGAACATTTCGGCCGACACCTCGTTCCTCGAAATGCTCGACATCCTGAACAACAATCTCATCCACGAGGGCAAGGAGCCGGTGGCCTTCGACCACGACTGCCGCGAGGGTATCTGCGGCATGTGCTCGCTGCACATCGACGGACAGGCCCACGGTCCCAGCCAGGGCGCCACGACCTGCCAGATCTACATGCGCAAGTTCAAGGACGGCGCGACGATCACCATCGAGCCGTGGCGCTCGGCAGCGTTCCCCGTCATCAAGGACCTCGTGGTGAACCGTTCGGCTTACGACCAGATTCTGCAGGCCGGAGGCTTCATCTCGGTGCGCACGAACTCGGTGCCCGACGCCAACGCCATTCCGATCTCGCAGGCCGACGCCGAGGAGTCGATGGACGCCGCCGCCTGCATCGGCTGCGGAGCCTGCGCCGCGACGTGCAAGAACGGTTCGGCCATGCTCTTCGTCGCCGCCCGCGTGTCGTCGCTCGCCAAACTGCCCCAGGGCCGTGTCGAGGGTGCGCGCCGCGCCAAGGCGATGGTCGCCAAGATGGACGAACTGGGCTTCGGCAACTGCACCAACACGGGAGCCTGCCAGGCCGAGTGCCCCAAGCAGATTTCCATTGCGCATATCGCCCGTCTGAACCGCGAGTTCCTCTCGGCGAAGTTCGAGGACTAACGACTGTCGCAGCAGCGATAACGACCAGGGCCGGAGCGTTGCTCCGGCCCTTTTTATGCCGGGCGATATGCGCGTCGCGCATCCAGACAGACAATCCCTCCCGGCCTCCCTTTGAAAGGGGGGGGGAGAAGAGACCCCGCCGAACCGCGAGTTCCTCTCCGGCGCATACCCCCCCCCGAACCCCAAATTGCCGCCGTTCTAAATATAGGTATGAAAAATAATTTCAAAAAATGAGGTACTCTGTATTACATAATACTAAAATTCGTATTATATTTGCATTGTAATAATAGTAAAACCCGCAAAACATCAAACCGCGACAATACTTTTACGACCATGAAAGAGACTGTAAACGTAAACATCGGCTCCGTGGCATTCATCCTCGACGAGGACGCCTACCGGGTACTGGGCAGCTATTTCGACGACATCCGGCGGCGCCTGCCGGAGGGTGACGCCGAAACGATGGGCGACATCGAGGCCCGTGTGGCGGAGATATTCCGCGAGCGGGTCGCCTCGCCCATGCGGGTCATTACGCTCGACGTCGTCCGTGCGACGATGGCCCAGATGGGCAGTCCGGCCGATTTCGGCGAACCCCGCGGCGCGGAGCGGTCCGAGTCCGCCGAGGGAGGGACCGGAACCGAATCCGCCGAACAGCCGCCCCTGCGCAAACTCTACCGCTCGCGCACCGAGCGTTCGATCGCCGGCATCTGCGGGGGTCTCGCCGCGTACTTCGACTCCGACCCGACGCTGATCCGGCTGCTGATGCTCCTGCTGATCCTTTTCGGCGGACTTTCGATCTGGGCCTACATCATCCTCTGGATCGTCATTCCCGAGGAGCCGGCCCGAAAATTCAATATCAACAGCAAAAACCGATAAAATCATGGCAACGAACGAAAACAGACGGTTATTCCGTTCCCAAGACAGCATTATCGCAGGCGTCTGTGCCGGCCTGGCCGAATTCTTCGGACTCGATACATCACTGGTACGCATCGCAACCCTGCTCCTGATCTTCTTCGGAGGTCTCTCGCTCTGGGTTTACATCATCCTCTGGCTGATCGTTCCCAAAGCCCCCAAAAGGTTAAACGCATAGCACCATGGCTGAAGACAACGTAAAGGCGCAAATGCGCAAAGGAATTCTGGAGTACTGCATCCTCGCCATTCTCTCCCGCGAGGACTCGTATGCTCCGAAGATCATCGCCGAACTCAAGCAGGCCGAGATGATCGTAGTCGAGGGTACGCTCTACCCGATCCTCACCCGGCAGAAAAATGCCGGACTGCTGACCTACCGCTGGGAGGAATCCCCGCAGGGTCCGCCCCGCAAGTACTACACGCTCACGGACAAAGGCCGCGAATACCTCGCAACGCTCGACGAAGCCTGGGATGAACTCGTCGGACAGATCCAACTCATCCGCCACGGAAAAAACAATTAAGCCCCCCAAAAAAATAAAACCATGAAAAAACTCCTGCTGATAGCCGTCCTGATCGCAGCCTGCCTCTCCGCAACCGCTTATGTCGCCTGCGTCGCAGCGCCCCTGCTGGGCAAAAACATCAAGGGCAGCGGCAAGATCGTCGCCAAAACCGTTCCGGCGCCCGATTTCGACGGCATCGAAGCCTCGCGCGCCGTGAAAGTCGTCATCTCGGACAAGGTGTCGGACATCCGCATCGAAGCCGACGACAACCTGATCGACCTGGTGGTGGTCCGGGCCGTCAAGGGCAAACTCGAAGCCACCCTCGATCAAAAGGTGAACAACATCCAGAACGGCAACGTCACGATCACCGTCCCGGCCAACGGGAAAATCCGCTCGCTCGACGCTTCGAGCGCCTCGAAGATCATCGGCGAGACGACGCTCAAAGCCGGCAAATTCAGCATAGAGGCTTCGAGCGCCGCCAAGATCAAAGCCGCGGTGGAAGCCGTCTCCTGCACCATCGAAACATCGAGCGCCTCGAAGGTCGAGGCCTCGATTGAGGCCGAAAGCTGTTCGCTCGACGCATCGAGCGCATCGAAAATCATCCTCGAAGGTTCCGCCGGGACGTTCAGGGCCGACATGAGTTCGGCATCGAAACTCAACGCCGAAAAATTCTCGGCCGTCAACGCCACGATCGACACGTCGAGCGCCGCCAGCGCTTCGATCGATTGCAGCGGAAAACTCACCGCCAGCGCATCGAGCGGCTCGTCGGTCCGCTACTCGGGCGACTGCCGGACTTCGCTGGAAAAGTCGAGCGGCGGCAGCATCCGCAAACTCTGAATTCCGAAACGACGCGACAACCATGAAAGAGGTTAAAAAATGCAGCATCTCGGGCGTGGCGTTCACGATGGACGCCGACGCTTACGAGGCCCTCGAAACCTATCTCGAAAGCCTCAAGACAACCTATAAGGACACGGCCGACGGCGCGGAGATCGTCGCCGACATCGAAGCCCGCATCGCGGAACTGATCCTCTCGGCGCAGGATAACACCCGCATCGTGGAGAAACCGCTGATCCTGAACATCATCCGGCAGATGGGCTCGGCCGAGGACATCTCCCGGGAGAGCGTCGACCGCGACCTGCACTGCGACACGCCGCGCATCCCCCGCCGGCTCTACCGCGACACGGAAAACGCCAAGCTGGGCGGCGTCTGCGCCGGAATCGGCAAATATTTCGACATCGACCCCGTGTGGGTGCGCCTCGGGCTGTTTCTGCCCCTGCTGTTCACCTGCTTCGGGTGGATTCCCTTCCTGCACTGGTTCAGCCCGATGTTCGGCAACCTGTTCGGCATCTTCCTGATCTGCTATTTCATCATGTGGTTCGCCGTTCCGGCGGCCCGTTCGGCGCGGCAGAAACTCGAAATGAACGGCGAGAAAATCACCGCGCAATCCATCGGCGAGGTCACCGCGGCCACCGCCACGACCTGCGCCGAACCCGACGCCAAGGCCAAACCGATCGTCGCCGAAGTCGTATCGGTCTTCGGCAAGGTGGTGCTGATCCTGCTGAAAATCATCGCCGGGTTCATCGTCTTCGGACTCATCATGGCGGCCTGCGCCCTGATCATCGGCATGTTCGCCCTGATCGTCGGCGGAGAGGGTTTCTTCACGCCCGCCGTCTTCGGCAACACGGTGTCGATCTGGATCGCGAGTCTGGGCATCCTGGCCACGCTCATCCCCATCATCCTGCTGATCTACGTGCTGATGTGCCTGATCGCCTCGCGCAAACCCGGCGGCAAGACCGTGCTGGCCATCTTCCTGCTGTGGCTGGCCTCGATCATCGCCGTATCGTGCGTGGCCATCCGCGAGAACGTGGGCGACAAGTTCCGGACGAAACGCAGGGTTCTCGAACAGGTGTTCCAGAGCGAAATCGTCATCGACGGCGACACCACCACCCTCGAACGCCTGCTGGAAGATTACGACGACGAAAGCGTGATCGAGGAGGGCCGCAAGACGCTCCACATCTCCGTGCCCTCGAAATCCATCGACATCACCGTCGACAAGAAGCAGGGCGAACTGCGGGTCAACGCCGACGGCCGGAAGGTCTCGGTCAAAGCCTCCGAGACCGGCGACGAAGCCTCGGTGACGATCCGCCGGGAAACCGACGCCGCCGACAGCGCAAAAACGACCCGCGGCAGCGCCGCCCGGTCCCGGTAAGCGAAGCCGGAAATCATTCGCGTTAAAATAAAAAGTTCACGGAAATACGGGCGGCATCCTTTTTGGGCCGCCCGTATTTTTGAAATTTTTGAAATATTTTCGTACCTTTGAACGGTTTTGTTTTTAACAAATGAGAGTATGGCCGGAATCAAGAGCATAGGCATTCTGACATCGGGCGGCGACGCGCCGGGCATGAATGCGGCAATCCGCGCGGTGACGCGCAGCGCAATCTACAACGGATTTACCGTAAAAGGAATCATGCGCGGATTCAAAGGTTTGGTATTCAACGAGATCGTTGAATTCAAATCGCAGAGCGTGAGCAACATCATCCAGCTGGGCGGCACGATTCTGAAAACCGCCCGCAGCGAGGAGTTCAAGACCGTGGAAGGCCGCAAGGCGGCTTACGACAACATGGTGGCCGCGGGCATCGACGCTCTGGTGGTGATCGGCGGCGACGGATCGCTGACCGGCGCGGGACTTTTCGCCGAGGAATACAACGTGCCGATCGTGGGGCTTCCCGGAACGATCGACAACGACCTCGGAGGCACGGACTCGACGATCGGCTACGACACGGCGCTGAATACGATCATGGAGTCGGTCGACAAACTGCGCGACACGGCGTCGAGCCACGAACGCCTCTTTTTCGTCGAGGTGATGGGCCACACGGCGGGTTACCTGGCGCTCAACAGCGCCATCGCGACGGGTTCCGAGGCGGCGATCATCCCGGAGATGGAGACCGAGGTCGACCAGCTTGCGGAACTGATCAACCACGGGTTCCGCAAGAGCAAGAACTCGGCGATCGTGATCGTCGCGGAGAATCCCAAGACGGGCGGCGCCACGGCGCTGGCCGAACGTGTGAAGAAGGAGTTCCCGCAGTACGACGCGCGGGTGACGATTCTGGGCCATATCCAGCGCGGCGGCTCGCCGACGGCCGTGGACCGCATCCTCGCCTCGCGCATGGGCGAAGCGGCCATCGAGGCGATCCTCGACGGACAGCGCAACGTGATGATCGGCACGATGAACGGCAAGATCGTCTACGTGCCCTTCGCCAAGGCCATCAAACACGACAAAGGCATCGACCGCGGAGCGCTGGAACTGGTGAAAATCCTGTCGATTTAGACGGCTCCGCCTGCCCGCCGCGAACGGCCGCAATGCAAACGAATTCAACAAAAACCCGAACATAAGCGAATGAAACGCGTAATTGGCATCGGCAACGCCCTGACCGACATGCTGGTCAACCTGAAAACCGACTCCGTGCTGGGGAGGTTCAAATTAGCCAAAGGCTCGATGAGCCTCGTGGACACCCGGCTCCAGACCGAAATTTCGAAATCGGTGGCCGGACTCCCCTATTCCCTCTCGCTCGGAGGATCGGCCGGCAACACCATCCGCGCCATGGCGCAACTGGGTTGCAGCGTCGGGTTCATCGGCAAGGTGGGCCCCGACACCACGGGCGACTTCTTCGTGCAGGCGCTGGACAACCTCGGCATCGAGCCGATCATTTTCCGGGGCAGGGAGCGTTCGGGCAAATGCGTGTCGCTGATCTCCGCCGACGGCGAGCGCACGATGGTCACCCACCTCGGCGCGGCGCTCGAACTCTCGGCCGGAGAGATCGAGCCGTCGATTTTCGAGGGGTACGACTGCCTCTACGTCGAAGGTTATCTGGTGCAGAACCACGACCTGATCCTCAAGGCCGCCCGTACGGCCAAGAAGTGCGGCCTGAAGGTCGCCATCGACCTGGCCAGCTTCAACATCGTGGCCGAGAACCTCGAATTCCTGCGCGGGCTGGTGAGCGAGCACGTCGACATCGTTTTCGCCAACGAGGACGAGGCCAAGACCTTCACCTGCGAGGCCGAGCCGCTGAACGCCCTCCAGGCCATTTCGCAGATGTGCGAACTGGCCGTCGTGAAGATCGGCACGAAAGGCGCGCTGATCAAACAGGGCGAGGAGGTCGTACACGTGGGCATCATGGCCGCGGCCAAGCGCGTGGACACCACGGGAGCGGGCGATTTCTACGCCGCCGGATTCCTGGCGGGGCTTTGCGACGGACTTTCGCTGCGCCAGTGCGGCACGATCGGCGCCATCACCGCCGGCAAGGTGATCGAAGTCGTCGGCACGACCTTCGGCGAGGAGGCCTGGGCCGACATCCACCGGCTGGTGAACAAGGTCAAAAACGAAAAGTACCTGTTTTAAATACAAAGGGCTGAACAAATGTTCAGCCCTTTGTATTTAAAACAGCAGCGCATACCGGAATCACAACCAATTTTCTTCCGGAGAATTCGCTGTCGCCCGGCGTTCTTACGGCGTTCTGCCGTATTTACAATTCGGCCCCACCCCAAATCCCTCCCTCGGGAGGGGCTTATCGCATGCGACCAAAGCCTGCAACTCCTAATTTTTAATTTTCGTAAACAGCCCCCGGCTGATTTCCAGACGCATGCGCAGCAGCCACCGCGATTTGCGGGGCGGCATCGTGCAGCAGAGCACGAGCGTCGCCGCCCATTTGGCGATCTCCAGCACGAAGGTCTTCGGCAGCCGGCGGTGGATTTCGGCCCGCAGCCGCTGGCTCACCCCGACGTTGTAGCTCAACCGCCGAAAATAAGCCCCGGTGAGTTTCGCCGGCGGAATGATGTGCCACATCACCGCCCCCGGCACATACCAGATCGTCTCGCCGCCGAGCAGGAGACGTTCGAAAAAGTCGTTCTCCTCGCCGCCGATCAACTCGCCGTTCACGCGCCCCAGCGTCGGATCGAACCCCCCGTAACTGGCCAGCCCCGCACGGCGGAAAGCCATATTGCCGCCCCCGGGAACGCGTCCCGCCGGGAACGGACGCACCCGCTCTCCGAAATCCATCGGATTGGCGATCGGCATTTCGACGTATTTCGACATCCACGCCGGACGTCCCGCGGGGTATTCGGCGACGATGCGCCCCCCGGCCACGACGGCCCCGGGACGGGTTTCGAAGAATTCGAGATAGGCGCGCAGAAACCCCTCGTTGACCCGTTCGTCGTCGTCGATGAAGGCCACCAGCGGCGCCTGCGCCTCCCGCAGTCCGCGGTTGCGGGCGTACGACACCCCCGGTCCCTCCTCCGCGACGAGCCGCAGGCCGCACCCGGGATGCGCCGCGGCAAAGGCCGCGAAACGCGCCTCGGTGTCGTCCGTGGAGTTGTTGCTCACCACCACGCACTCCCACTCGTCGCGCGGAAGATCCTGCCGCACGACGGATTCGAGCGCCGCAACGAGTTGTGCGGCACGGTTGTGGGTGGGAATGACGAGCGAGATTCGAATCATCGTGCGAATGTAGCAATTTATCCGTAAAAAACCCGTATATTTGTCCGAAATATAAAAAGCGACACGACTATGTACAAACTGATTCGCACCCTCCTGCCGGTCCTTGCCGCAATGATCGCCACGACCGTCTCGGCGCAGAGCGTCAGCTGGAAAAGCTCGGTGCAGCACCTCGACGGCCAGACCTACCGGATCGTGCTGGAAGCATCCATTCCGGCTCCCTGGCACATGTACGACATGGGACCCTACGAGGGCGGGCCCAACGCCACGACGATCACCTTCACCCCGGGCGAAGGCGCCGTCCTCGAAGGAGGCGTCGAGCAGCTGACCCGTCCCGAACGCCACTACGACAAAACGTTCGGAATGGAGATCGGAACCTTCGCCCGAAAGGCGCAGTTCGCCCAGAGCGTGAAACTCACGGCCCCGCAGGCGACCGTCAAAGCGGAACTCGCATGGATGATCTGCAACGATACGAGCTGCCTGCCGCCCGACGACACGGAACTGACGATCACCCTGCCCGCAGGTGCGACGCCCGCCGTGCAGCCCGCGGAAACTCCGGCCAAGGAGAGCGCCGCGGCACCGGAAACCGTCCCTGCGGCCGAAATCGCTCCCGCACAGAAGGACGCCGCAGGCGGCGGCTCGCTGTGGGGGCTGATCATCGAAGCCATTCTGTGGGGCTTCGCCGCCCTCCTGACCCCCTGCGTCTTCCCGATGGTCCCGATGACCGTCTCGTTCTTTATGAAAGGCTCCGGAAGCCCCGCGCTGGGCCGCATCCGCGCCGGCATGTACGGGTTCTTCATCGTGGCCCTCTACACGCTGCCCATCGCGGCGATCATCCTGATCACCCGCCTGGTGGGCGGCGACGCCGTGACGGCCGACATCTTCAACTGGCTGGCCACGCACTGGCTCCCGAACATCCTCTTCTTCCTGGTGTTCATGGTCTTCGCCGCATCGTTCTTCGGCGCGTTCGAGATCACGATGCCCTCGTGGATGGTCAATAAAACCGACTCCAAAGCCGACTCCAAAGGCCTTGCCGGCATCTTCTTCATGGCCCTGACGCTCGTGCTGGTGTCGTTCTCGTGCACCGGACCCATCGTCGGCTCGGTGCTGATCAAATCCACCGCCGGAGAGTTCTGGAGTCCGATCGTGACGATGCTGGCCTTCTCCGTCGCCTTCGCGCTGCCGTTCACCCTCTTCGCCTTCTTCCCCTCGATGCTCAAGAAGCTGCCCAAGAGCGGCGGATGGCTCAATTCGGTGAAGGTCGTGCTGGGATTCATCGAAGTCGCGCTGGGCATGAAGTTCCTCTCGGTGGCCGACCAGACCTACCACTGGGGACTGCTCGACCGGGAGATCTACCTCGCCGTGTGGATCGTGACCTTCTCGCTGCTGGGTCTCTACCTGCTGGGCAAAATCAAGTTCGCCCACGACAGCGACATGCCCTACCTCGGCGTAGGACGCCTGGCGCTGGCCATCGTCACCTTCTCGCTGGTCGTCTACCTCGTCCCCGGCATGTGGGGCGCCCCGCTCAAAGGTCTTTCGGGCTACCTGCCGCCCCTGCACACGCAGGACTTCGTCATCGGACAACAGGACGGCTCCGGACCGGCCCCGGCAGGCGGCGAGGCGCGCATGCTGCTGACCGTCGACGGACAGAAACCCAAACACAGCGACTTCCTCCACCTGCCGCACAACCTCGAAGGATTCTTCGATCTCAAGGAGGCCGAGGCATACGCCGCCAAGGTCGGCAAGCCGCTCTTCATCGACTTCACGGGCCACGGATGCGTCAACTGCCGCGAAATGGAGGCCCGCGTATGGTCCGACCCGCAGGTGCTGGACATCCTGCGCAACGACTACGTGATCGTGGCGCTCTACTCCGACGACAAGAAAGTGCTTCCCGAGAGCGAATGGGTGACCACCGATGCGGGCAAGGTGCTCAAGAGCCTCGGCAAAATCAACTCCTACTACGCGCTGAAGACCTTCGGGGTCAACGCCCAGCCCTACTACGTGTTGCAGGGGCGCGGCGGGAAGGAGTTGGTTCCGCCCCGCGGCTACGACCTCGACGTGCAGGGATTCGTCGATTTCCTCCGCAGCGGCGTCGAAGCCTACGACAGGCAGAAATAGGGATTCCCTCCCCGAAAAAAGCCTGCGGCCGAAACGGCCGCAGGCTTTTTCAGTATTCCGGACGGAGGATCAGTCCGAGAACTCGTCGAACATCGTCGTGCTCAAGTACTTCTCGGCCCGGTCGGGGAAAACCACGACGATATTGCCCCGCTCGATCTTCTGCGCCGTACGCACCGCCGCCAGCATCGCCGCGCCGCTCGACATGCCGGCGAAGATCGCCTCCCTGCGGATGATTTCCCGGGCCATGGAGATCGCCTCCTCGCTCTCGATCATCTCCTGCACGTCGATCTGCGACGGATCGTAGATGTCGGGCACGATGGCCTCCTCCATGTTCTTGAGCCCCTGAATGTAGTGGCCGCGGATCGGCTGTGCGCAGACGACCTTGATGTCGGGCTTCATCACCTTGAGGAAACGCGAAAGACCCATCAGCGTCCCCGAAGTCCCGATCGCGCAGACGAGGTAGTCGATGTTGCCGCCGGTCTGCTGCCAGATCTCCAGCGCCGTCGACTGGTAGTGGGCCAGGTAGTTGCTGGCGTTGGCGAACTGGTCGGGCATGAAATACCTGCCGGGAGCGTCGGCGACTTTTTTCCGCGCCAGGCGGATCGCCCCGTCGGTCCCCTCCTCGGCGGGCGTCAGAATCACCTTCGCACCGTAGGAGCGGATGATCTTCCGCCGTTCGATCGACACCGCTTCGCTCATCACGATCTCCACGGGATAGCCCTTGACGATCCCCACGATGGCCAGCCCGATGCCCGTGTTGCCCGATGTGGGTTCGATGATCGTCTTGCCGGGCGTCAGCCGTCCGTCCCGCTCGGCGGCCTCGATCATCCGCAGCGCAATGCGGTCCTTGATGCTTCCCGTAGGATTGAAGCCTTCGAGTTTGGCGAATATTTTCACGTTCGGATTGGGGCACAGCCGGTTGATCCGCACCATCGGGGTCGTGCCGATGGTCCCCAGAATATTCTTTTTAACCATAAATCACCGCTCATTAAACCGCGTAAAGATAATCATTTTCCGGAAAAAAGATTAATTTTGTGAAATGTCATGTCCGTCTCGTGAAGACAAACGGGTCCCGGCCTCACGAAACGGCATCCCCGGACAAGGACCCACCCTACCCGAATGAACCCATCGAGATTCAGGCCGGCCGCCGGCATGGCGCTGCTGACCTTCGCCGGAATTCCTGCGGCACAGCACGCCGACGCACACCCGAAACGCCCCGGACAACAGCCGCCGAACATCGTGCTCATCCACCTCGACGACATGGGCTACGGCGACCTGACCGCAACGGGGGCCACCGGATACCGGACACCCAACATCGACCGGCTCTGCGCCGAAGGCATGCGCTTCACCAATTATTACAGCGCCCAGGCTGTCAGCAGCGCTTCGCGCGCCGGGCTTCTGACGGGATGCTACCCCAACCGCATCGGATTCGCCGGGGCGCTCGGTCCGAAATCGAAAACAGGACTCAACCCCGACGAGGAGACCATGGCCGAAAACCTGAAGAAAGCCGGCTACGCAACCGCCATCGTCGGCAAATGGCACGTGGGATGCCGCCCGGGGCTTATGCCCCTCGACCACGGTTTCGACGAATACTTCGGGCTGCCCTACTCCAACGACATGTGGCCCCACCATCCGCAGACGTCGTCCTATCCGCCGCTGCCGCTGTACGAAGGGCGCAAGGTCGTCAACCCGTCGGTCTCGGCCGCAGACCAGGCGCAGCTCACCACCCGGTACACGGAACATGCCGTCGACTTCATCACACGCAGGTCCGAAGGCCCGTTCTTCCTCTACCTGGCCCACTCCATGCCGCACGTGCCGCTCTTCGTCTCGGACAAGTTCAAGGGCAAAAGCGAGCAGGGACTGTACGGCGACGTGATGATGGAGATCGACTGGAGCGTGGGCGAAGTGCTCAAGGCGCTGGAAAAGAGCGGCGCGGCCTCCAATACGATCGTCGTGCTCACTTCGGACAACGGGCCGTGGATCAACTACGGCGACCACGCCGGCTCGACGGGCGGTCTTCGCGAAGGCAAGGGAACCACCTTCGAAGGCGGGCAGCGCGTGCCGTGCATCGTGTGGTGGCCGGGGACGACACCCGCCGGAACGATCTGCAACCAGCTGGCCTCGTCCATCGACCTGCTGCCGACCTTCGCGGAGATCGCGGGCACGCCGCTCCCGGCGAAGCAAATCGACGGCGTAAGCATCCGCAGCCTGTTCGAGGGCGTGCCGGACGCCACGCCGCGCACGTCGTTCCTGTTCTACTACCGAAAAAACAGCCTGGAAGCCGTGCGCGACGGACGCTACAAACTCGTGTTCGCCCATCCGGGCCGCAGTTACGAAGCATTCCCGCCCGGCAACGGCGGACGCCCGGGCAAGGTGGCCGAAGGGCACGAATTCCCGCTGGCGCTCTACGACATGCGCCGCGACCCCGGCGAACGCTACGACGTTCAGAACCAGCATCCCGAAGTGGTCGAGGAGCTGATGCGGATTGCCGATGCAGCGCGCGAGGACCTGGGCGACGACCTGCGGGGAATGCCCGGCAGGAACAGGCGTCCGGCAGGCAGGGCCGAATAAACGACGAAGGGCAGGTCCGCCCGGACCCGCCCCTTGCCTTTGCGGCGCGGGAAACGGACTATTTACGCTCCTTCCCGGTTTCGGCGAAAGCCGATTTCACTTCATGCTCTTTCTGCTGACGGGCTTTGGGCGTCGGAGCCTTGCCCTCTTTAACCAAACGATTGATGTTACGCTCGAAATTCTGCTCGCAAGGTTCGCAGGCGGTGTCTTTGTTCTCTTTCATGGCTTTGGAAATTTTATGGTATCGACTCCTGCTGCAAATAGCGCGCCGTTTGCCCGACCATTCATTCCGGCAAACAAAAAAAACGGACAACTCCGTAGAATTGTCCGCTTTGGTAGCGGGAGGAGGACTCGAACCTCCGACCTTCGGGTTATGAGCCCGACGAGCTGCCAACTGCTCCATCCCGCGATATATCTTTAGACCGATGATCTATCGCTTTTGCGTGTGCAAAGATAAGACAAATTTTCCATTCCGGCAAATTAATTTCAGCGAAAAAACTCCTTCACACACCCTGCACGCTGTTTGTCAACCGGTTAGAGGATCGAATCATTTTATAGCTGCAACCACGATCTCCGCCAGATCGCGCACCTCGCTCTTCGTGCCGCGGCCGATGGCCTTTTTGCAGAGCGGGCAGGCGGTGACGATCACCTCGGCCCCCGTGGCGTCGAGCTGCGCGGCGACCGACCGGGCGATCTGCACCTGCTGGCCGTCGGAGATGGCCGTATTGGCCACCGAAGAGCCGCAGCAGAGGGCGTTCTCGCGCGTCGAGGCGGGTTCGAGCAATTCGCCCACGGCTTCGATCACCGCACGCGGCTCGTCGTAGATGCCGCTGCCGCGCCCCAGTTCGCAGGGGTCGTGGTAGGTGAAGCGCATCGCGCCATGCTCCAGCGAAAGGCGGCCCGCACGAATCAGCCGCAGGATATATTCCGAATGGTGCAGGATCTCGATACCCGGCAGGTCGTAATCCTCGCGGAAGACCTTGAGGCAGATCGGGCACGACGTGACGAGCGTCGTGATGCCGTGCTTACGGAACAGGTCGGCATTGTATTTCATCATCTTGCGCGCCGAATCGGTCTCGCCGGCCAGTTTGAGCGGCCGGCCGCAGCAGACGCCGCCTTCGCGGTCGGCCCACCAGACCTCCTCGCCCGCGGCCTCGAAGATCGCCGACATCGCCGACATCGTGCGCGGCGTCAGCAGGGTCATGCAGCCCGCAAAATAGCCCACCTTGCCCGCACCTTCGGAGCGGTCGAGACCCTTGAAATAGCCGTAGCGGCGTTCGTCGGGCACGTTGTGCATCTTGTCGCGCGAGTTGACGCGGAGCGTGTTGAGATCAATGCCGACGGGGCATTTCTCGGCACAGCGGCCGCACATCAGGCAGTTGTCGGCCGTCTGGAGGCGCAGCATGTTGTAACGGCGGTCGCGCAGGAAGTAGACCGACTGCACGTCGTCGACGCCCAGCACGCTCTGCAACTGGCAGGGGTCGATGCAGATGCCGCAGCGCGAGCAGGCCTCGACCTGGAAATTATCGTAGGAAGACTCCTTTTCGCCCGAGCGCAGGTTGTAACGGCGCAGGAAGATGAGGGGTATCTCCGTGAAAATATGCATGTAACGCGAGAACGGCAGCGCCACGAAGAACACGCCGAGGCACGAGGAATAGAACCACCACGCCGCGGTTTCGAGATTCATCAGCGGCATCACGCCGATATGCCCGGACATCCACTCCCCGAGGCTCCCGGTGAGGAATCCCCCGCCGCCGTAAAGCGCGCACGTGGCGCTTTCGGCCACCAGACGCGCCGGGAACACGAACCACAGCGCCGACAAGGCCACCCGGTCGCCCGGGACGTGCTTCGTCGTGCGCCGCATGCCCATCGCCCGGGAATAGAGACGCTTGCCCCAGGCCAGCGCCACGCCCGAGAGGACGAACAGCAGCAGGAGGTCCATCGTGAAATCGAAGAACGGCTTATGCTCCAGCCCCGTGGCGAAATACTTGAAAAAGACGTGTCCCTGCAACGGCACGTAGCGGAAGCCCAGATAGGCGATCGTCTCGGCCCACCCCACGGCGATCAGCAGGAACCAGCCGAAAGCCAGCGACATGTGCATGTACCCCAGCAGGGGGTTGACCCGGAAGATGCGGCGGTGGAGCAGCGACTCGCTCACCACCTCCCACGCCGCCCCGAAGGTGCGGCGCGTCGGCAGTCCGAACAGAATCCGTTTCTTGTCGGCGCGGGGCAGGCGGTAGAGCCACGTCCCCCACTTCCAGGCCAGGACGGCGAACATCACCGCAGCGCCGATGATGAACGGCAGACAGAATGGCGCGTAGAAAGTCATCGTCAGAAATCCCCCAGTTTACGTTTGATAAGCATCACCACGCCGCGCGTATTGATGCCGCGCGGGCACACCAGCCGGCATTTGCCGCACAGCATGCACTTGTTCATCTCCTCGTAGGCCCCCTGGTATTCGCCGCGGCGCACCAGCGTGTGGACCTTGCGGAAATTGAACTCCGTGAGGTTGCCCGCCGTGCAGACCGCCGTGCAGGCCCCGCAGCCGATGCAGGTCTGCAACTCGGGCATCTCGCGCAGGATCTCGTCGCTCTTGCGCAGGTTGTTGCGGTCGATGTCGATGGCCCGGGGCTTCGAAATGGTGTATCCGAAATTGATCGCCGCCATTGCTATGCCTCCACGTATTTGGCCGCGGCGTCGGCTGCGGCGATGCCCTCGTTCAACGACTCGCCGATGTTCTTGGGCGCCGTAATGGTCCCGGCGTAGAAAATGCCGTCGACATTGCTCTTCACATTGCCGAGAAACATGTCGCGCGGAGCCAGAAAGCCGCTCGGAGCGCGGTTCAGCCCGGCGCCTGCGGCAAACGCTTCGTTGTCGTCGTTGGCCCGCATGCCCACGATCAGCACCAGCATGTCGACGCTCATGCGCAGGGGGCGGCCCGTCAGCGTGTCCTCGGCCTTGATCTGCACCCGTCCGTCGATCGTCGGGCTGGCCTCCGAAATGCGTCCGCGCAGGAAGTGGATGTTGTATCTCTGCTGCGCCTCGCGGTACATCTCCTCGTAACCGGGACCGAACATGCGGATGTCCATGTAAAAATTGAAAACGTCGGCCTCGGGGAAGAGCTGTTTCATCTCCATGGCCTGCTTGACGCCCGTGATGCAGCACACCTTCGAGCAGTGCTGCTGGCAGACCTTCTCGTCGCGCGAACCCACGCAGTGCAGGAAGGCGATGCGCCTGGGGCGCGATCCGTCGGCCTTGGCCACGCGCCCCTCGTTCAACATGCGCTCGATGTCGGCCGTCGTGAAGACGTTGTCGTAGATGCCGTAGCCGTACTCCTCCTTGATCGAGGCGTCGAAGAGCGTGAAGCCGCTGGCCACGACCACCGAATCGCACGGCAGCGTCCGCCCGTCGGCGAGCGTGACGCTCTCCTTCGTGAAGCCCGCGACCTCCGTGGAGGTCATCACCTCGATGCCGCTCTCGTTGACCCTGCGGCGCAACTCGGTCAGCACCTCCTGCGCCGGGGTGAACGACGGAAACAGCACGTGCCAGCCCCGGAGCTTGCCGCCCAGTTCGGCCTCTTTCTCGATGATGACCGGGCTGACGCCCTGTTCCGCCAGACGCAGGGCCGTCTGCATGCCCGCAACGCCGCCGCCTATAATGATAACTCGTTTTTTCATTATTCTCTGATGTCGTAAATCGTATCCGTCGGGCAGCAGTTGACCACCGCCGACTCGGGTTTTCCGATATATTTCCCGTTGCGGCCCAGATACTTGGCCGCGGGATCGTACTCGACGCCCATCTTGTCCAGCAGGGGTTCCACGTCGACCTGGTGCATCTGCATGCCCAGCTCCCAGGGGTCGTAGCCCAGCACCAGCCCGGCCATCTCCTCGTAGGTCAGCACCGGGATTCCGTGGCCGTTCTGGCCGTAGGTCGTGCCCTCCATCTCGGCGATGGCGTACTGCCACTTGTCGAGGAACATCGCGCAGCCCGGACAGTTGGCCACGATGAAATCGGGCTTGTAGGGCGCCATGCTCTCCAGTTTCTTGTGCGAGTTGGCGATCGAATAGCCGCGGTTGGCCTGCACGAGGTAGTTGCGGAACCCGAATCCGCAGCAATGGCGGCGTTCGGGATAGTCGACGCACTCGCCACCCCACGACTCGACCATGCCGGCCAGCACATAGGGGAACTCCGATCCTCCGATCCCGGATTTCGGAAATATCTTGGCGTAGTGGCAGCCGATGTGCTCGACGACCTTCAGCGGTTCGCCCGTCGCGGCGTTGACGAGCCGTTTTTTGGCCCGCGCGGCGATCTCTTCGCGGAAATGGAACACGACATCCGACGTGTGGGCCAGGCTCGCGGGCTTCTTGAACTCGCGCCGGGTCGCCTTCCAGAGATTCTCGCGCGTCTTCTCCTCCGTCTCGGGGAACTCGTGCCACGTGGCCAGAATCTCCGTGTAAACGCCGAACGAGGTGATGCACGAAGTCACGAGGTTCTCATACCCCGCCTCGCCCATCAGCGCGAACTGCCGCGCCACGACGGTCATAATCGTCTCCAGCGGCACGATGTCCGAATGGTAGCCGATCCCCGTGCACGACGAGTGCTTGGGGTCGTCCGAGAGGTCCTTGCCCAGGTCGTTGCGCAGCATGTCGATAAACAGCTTCTCGCTGCCCGGGAAGAAATTCTGCCGGATGCAGCTGCGCGCGTAATAATAGTGGTCGTCGGCGATCTCCTTCTGGTAGTCCTGCCAACTCTTTCGCTTCATCGTCATCGTCAATAATGTTCGTTGCTGTTCGAAAGGAAGACATCCATCATGTACTGCTGGTCGGCGCCCTCCTCGTAGCCCATTTCGCGGGCCTTGCGGTCGGAATGCCGCTCGATGGTGTCGAACATCTCGCTGCCGCCGCTGACCTTGAATATCTCGTTGATCTCGGCGAGCGACTCCTCGTCCAGACGGCGCAAGGCCCCGGCGCCGTGGCGCATGTAGACGGGCGTGAACTGGCCGTAAATCTCCCGGTCGTTGTCGTAGATCCATTTCCAGACGGTCCCCTGCTCGGGATGCAGGTCGGGTTTCACCAGCCGCGGGACGATGCAGTAGCCCGTGCGGAGGATGTTCTCGCCGATGATGCGTTTCAGGGCCAGCTGCTGGCGGCCCTTCTCGCTCTCGACGAAGAAGCCCAGTTTCTGCGACAGCGTGCGCAGCGCCTGGATCACATAGCCCGGCGTATTGCCCCGCGGACAGCGCGGACGGCACGACATGCACTCGCCGCAGTACCAGATGGTGTCGCTCTTCAAAAGCCGCTCGATGGCCTCGTCGTCGCGCGTCTGCACGATGGAGACGATCTGACGGGGGTCGTAGTTATAGAACTCGGCCGCCGGGCAGACGCCCGTACAGACCCCGCAGTTCATGCACGAGTGAAGACCCTCCTTCATCCGCACATCCTCCATGAGCATATCGAAATACTTCCCCATACCTAATATACAAAAAAAACCTTTGCACTGCAAAGGTAGGGAATCCGGGGCGGAAGGGCGGTGGTATAAATGCGTAATTTAGCGCCGTTCGTAAAGCTCGAAGGCAAACGGCCAGGGGTAATCTTTCCCGCCGGAGAACGACTCCGACGACACCAGCCGCCATTCGCGCTCGTCCCACGCCGGGAAACGCGTGTCGCCCTCGTAGGCGCGGAAGACCCGTGTGAGGTAGAACTTCCGGGCCAGCGGCAGCGCCGCGGCGTAGATCTGCGCCCCGCCGATGACGAACACCTCCTCGTCCGCGGGAAACAGCGCGACGGCCTCTTCGAGCGAATGGGCCACCGTGCAGCCGGGAATCTCGATATTCTGACGCGTGATGACGACGTTCGTCCGGTTGGGAAGCGGACGCCCGAGCGACTCCCAGGTTTTGCGGCCCATGACGACCGGATGGCCCGTCGTCACGGCCTTGAAATGCCGGAGGTCCTCGGAAATGTGCCACAGCAGGGCGTTCCTGTCGCCGATAACGCCGTTTTCGGCGACGGCTACGATCAAACTTATCATAATTCGAAAAGGTCTGTTACGGTTATTCCGCCCGTCAGGTGACAGGCCTGCCATCCCTCGCCGCGGGCCGCGGAGACGTTGGCGGCGTTGTCGTCGATGAAGAGCAGTTTTCCGGGCGGGGTCCCGATCTGCCGGGCGACGCTCCGGTAAATTTCCGGGTCGGGTTTGCGCAGATGCAGTTCGTCGGAGTAGAAACACCGCACGAACAGTTCGTCGAAGCTCCCGCCGAAACGCTCGCGGAACGACTCCCGGAAGCGGATGCGGTGGGGCAGGTTGGTGTTGCTCAACAGGTAGACCGGGCAACGCTTCCCCAGTTCCCGGAGCAACTCCACGCGCTGCACGTCGAACGGCATCAGCATGGCGTTCCACGCCTCCAGCAGCTGCTCGTCGGGGATGGCGGCGACGGCGGGAAACGTCCGCCGCACAGCCTCCGCGAACTCCTCCTGCGTGATAAGTCCCAGTTCGAGGTCGCGGAAACACGCCCTGTTCCCGTCGATGACCTCGGCGGCTCCCAGTCCGCGGATGTCCAGCGCCTCGAAAGCCCGGAGCGTGCGTTGCAGCTGCACGTCGAGCAGGACGCCTCCCAGATCGAAAACAAGGGCCTCGACGCTTTCGGGCGAAACGGTCGGAATCAGGATATTCATCTGCTGCGGGTTTAAAACGACATCGGGGCCTTGATCGCGGGCCACGGGTCGTAGCCTTCGAGCGTGAAATCTTCGTAACGGAAGTCGAAGACCGACTTCACGGCGGGGTTCAGCCGCAGTTTCGGCAGCGGACGCGGCTCGCGCGAAAGCTGCTCGTCGACCTGCTCCAGATGGTTCAGGTAGAGGTGCGTGTCGCCCAGCGTATGGATGAACTCGCCGGGCTGCAAGCCGCACACCTGCGCCATCATGCAGGTCAGCAGGGCGTAGGAGGCGATGTTGAACGGCACGCCGAGGAACGTGTCGGCGCTGCGCTGGTACAGCTGGCACGAGAGACGCCCCCCGGCCACGTAGAACTGGAACAGCACATGGCACGGCGGCAGGGCCATCGCGTCGATCTCGGCGACGTTCCACGCCGAGACCACGATGCGCCGCGATTCGGGATTGGTGCGGATCAGCCCGGCGGCCTGCGCGATCTGGTCGACGACGCCCCCGTCGGGCCGGGGCCACGAACGCCACTGGTAGCCGTAGACATGGTTCAGGTCGCCGAAGCGGTAGCCTTCGATCGGCGACTCGACGCCCGCCGAGGCGAGGAACGTCTCCCGGCCGACGGGCAGCACCCCGTGGCGCACGCACAGTTCGTTGTAATGGCGGTAGGCGTCGTTGTCCCAGATATGGACGCCGTTGTCCACCAGATACTTGATGTTGGTGTCGCCCCGCAGGAACCACAGCAGTTCGTGGATCACCCCCTTGAGGAACACCTTTTTGGTCGTCAGCAGCGGAAAGCCCTCCGACAGGTCGAAACGCATCTGGTGGCCGAAGACCCCCTTGGTCCCGGTTCCCGTGCGGTCGCCCCGCACGACGCCTTCCGTCTTGATCCGGCGCAACAGATCGAGGTATTGTTTCACAGAATCGTCATTTAATCGTTTTATCGCTAAACCGAGGTCTTGCCCGGCATTTTCAGCGTCAGCTCCCCCGCCGCGTCCAGCACGGCGTAGGAGGGATTTTCGGCCCAGCAGCCGAGGTTCACCACGTGCAGCCGCCCTTCGCGGCAGTCGCGCGGGAAGTGCATGTGTCCGAAAACGAAGAGATCGACCGCATGCGTCCGGGAATACTCGCGGGCATACTCGACCAGCGGCTCGGTGTGCGGCTCGGAAGACCCCGTGTAGGGTTCGGTCAGCGACGCCCCGCGGGCCGCCTCCTCGCCGTGCCCCTTGCGCGACCTGCCGCTCCACCAATGGCCGAAGCGCAGCGCCCAGTCGGGATGCACGCCCCACGAAAAGAGCCACCTCAACGTCCGCGAACGGAAAATGCGGTTCAGAAACTTGAGCATCGGCTGCCCGTCGATCTTCATGTTGTCGCCGTGGGCGATGAAGACCTTTTTGCCCGAGAGGGTCATCACCTCGGGCGAGGTGTGGATCTCCAGCCCGCACTCGCGCGCCAGATAGTCGCCGACCCACATGTCGTGGTTGCCCGTGAAGAAGACCACCCGCACGCCCCGGTCGGTCAGTTCGGCCAGCTTGCCCAGCGTCCGCACGAAGCCCTTGGGGACCACACGGCGGTATTCGAACCAGAAATCGAAGATGTCCCCGACCAGAAAGATCGCCTCCGCATCCCGGGCCGCGTCGTCGAGCCACGCCACGAAGCGTCTTTCGACCGCCCGTGCCGTCGCGGCATCGCCGGCTCCCAGGTGGATGTCGGATGCGAAATAATACATGATTCTATTTTGTCAGCTCGTCCAGTTTCGCTTCGAGGCTCTTGCCGTAGATGTTCTTGGCCACGATCGTCCCCTCCTTGTCGATCAGGAAGTTGGCCGGGAGCCGCTGCACGTTGTAAAGCCCGAGGGCCACGGACGAACGCCCGCGCAGGTCGCTGACCGAGATCCACGGCAGCTGCTGCTCCTGCACGGCGGTGATCCACAGCGGTTTCGACGTATCGACGGCCACCTGGTAGACCTCGAACCCGACGGGTGCGTCGGCATATTTCCGATAGAGTTCCTTCAGATCGGCGTTCAGCGCATTGCTCGACCCCAGTTCCGCCGACCAGAAATCCAGCAGCACGACCTTTCCGGCCAGCGACGAGAGACGGATCTTCTTGCCGTAGATGTCCGTCAGTTCGAGGTCCGGATGGCGCGCCTCGGTGATCTGCGACGTGAGGCTGATGCGGGCGTCCATGCGGGCGATCTCGGCCTGCAACGATTGCAGGTAGGGCGATTCGGGGTAGCTCTCCTGCAACGCCTCGGCAACCGTGCGGTAGTAGACCACGTCGCTGTCGCCGTTGAACAGGTACGTGTCGCCCGGAAGCCGCTGGTAGAGGGCGTAGACCGCCGCCAGCGACGCCTTGTGTTCGATGATGAACCGCAGCTGCTCGCGGCGGATGCGGTAGTATTCGGCCGTATACTCCTTGATCAGCGACTTGCGCTCCTCGTCCGTGAGTTTGCGCGCGAATTCCGTGCCCATGTTCTCCAGCTGCTGCGCCCCCGTGACGAAGGCCTGGTAGAACTGCCGCAGCAGCTCCGACTCGGAGGAACCCTCCACCGTATAGTTGCGGATGACGCTGCCCACGGAACCGAGCGTCAGCCTGTCGCCGCCGGCCAGAAGCAGCGGAATGCGCTCGCCGTCGTAGATCACATTGTATAAGGACGGGGTCTTCGCCACGCCCGTGAGTTCCATGCGGTAGCTGCCGTCGGGGGCCAGCGCCGCCGAATCCACGACCGACTGCGTCAGCGGAAGAACCTGCTCCAGATAGATATTTTTCGCGTCGCCGCCGACGAAGCGGCCTGAAATCTTCACTTTCGACGACTGGCAGCCACACATCAGGGCGGCCGTCGTGAGCGTTACGAAAAGCGTTTGCTTGTTCATTTACGATCTTTTTCGCGGTTAATGGAGAACAAAGATATAAATTTTCCGCAAATAGGCGCCCTTTATTTCGACGAATTGCGGTGCGGCCCGTTGTTTTTCGTGAAATTGCGGTAGGGCTGCTGGCTGCGGTTTTTCTGCTGCCGCTGCTGCTGGTGGGGCTGCCGGTGCTGCTGCGCCCCCTTTTGGGGACGCGACGAAAAGGGCTGTTTATAGTCGCTTCGGAGATTGTTCAAGGCAACTTCGTCGATTTGGATCGCTCCCCCGGACATGCGCTTGATGTCTTTTACGATCACTTCGTTGTTGGGGTGCTCCTGGTTGTATTCGTAGCTCTTCGTGCGCATGTAGCGGGCCAGATTGTCCACCGTGCGCGAGACCGTCCGCGGGTTGCGCTCGTCGGCCAGGCCGCGGATCATACGCTCGACGTATTTGCCGTAGTGCTTATAGGTGATCCGCCCCTGGGAATAGGTCATCCGGCGGGGCGATGCGGTCAGCTCCTGACGCGAGGGCTGCGGGTAGGGAGAGTCCACATCGAGCTGGAAATCAGACATGATGAAAAGGTGGTCCCAGAGTTTGTGGGTGAAATCGGCCGTGTCGCGCAGCAGGGGGTTCAGATTGCCCATCACGGCAATCACGGCCCGCGCCTGCCGGTTGCGCTCGCGGCGGTCCTCGATCTCCAGCAGCGAGTCGATCATCTCCTGGATATGGCGCCCGTACTCGGGCAGGTACAACTTGCGTCGTGTGTAATTGTAATTCTTTTTCATATTGTATTTGCGGTCCGGCACATTAGTGCGATTCGTCCGCCGGAGCCTCCGGCCGGACCTTTGCGATAGACCGTTTAAAGATCGTTTTTCTCACTCTCCGCACCCCGGAGCGAGACCTCCGGGATTCGTTTTACACGGCGGAAAATCATAACTTTGGGACAAAAGTAGGTAAAATTTCGGAAAAACAAAGCTATGACAAAGGTTTTAATTCTGGACCAATCAAAAAGCGTGCGAAACATTCTGCGCGAGCGGTTGGAGTATGAAGGGTTCTCGGCCGAAGCCGTCGAGAACGAGGCTGCGGCCTCGGCATTGTGCGAGAGGATTCCGTTCGACGTGATTCTGTCCGACACGGAGTGCAAGGTTCCGGATGCAGGCATCCCGTTCATAGCCCTCTCGGCCGACACGTCGATCGACACGGCGGTCAAGGCCGTGCGCAACGGAGCGCAGGATTTCCTCACAAAACCCATCGACATGAACCGGCTGCTGCAATCGCTGCACCGCACCATCGACAATCCCGCGCCCGCGCAGGCGCCCCCGGCCGCCCCGCCCGTGCGCCGCCGCCGGGCGCACTCCGCCCAGGCCGAGCGGATCATCGGCGTCTCGCCCGAGATCGAACACGTCCGCCAGCTGATCGACAAGGTGGCCCCGTGCGAGGCCCGGGTGCTGATCACGGGCGAAAACGGCACGGGAAAGGAGCTTGTGGCCCGCTGGCTGCACGCCAAGAGCGTCCGCGCGGCGGCCCCGTTCGTCGAGGTCAACTGCGCGGCCATCCCCTCCGAACTGATCGAGAGCGAACTGTTCGGCCACGAGCGCGGGGCCTTCACCTCGGCCGTCAAGCAGCGCAAGGGCAAGTTCGAGCAGGCCGACGGAGGCACGCTCTTCATGGACGAGATCGGCGACATGTCGCTCGCGGCGCAGGCCAAGGTGCTGCGCGCCCTGCAGGAGAGCCGCATCAGCCGCGTGGGAAGCGACCGGGACATCGAGGTCAACGTGCGCGTGGTGGCCGCCACGAACAAGAACCTGCGCGAGGAGATTCAGAAAGGGAATTTCCGCGAAGACCTCTACCACCGTCTGGCGGTGATCGTGGTGCGGGTTCCGCCGCTGCGCGAGCATGCCGGGGACATTCCTGCGCTGGTCGAGCATTTCATCCGCACGATCGCCTCGGAATACGGCTCCGCCCCCAAACCCATCGACGCCGACGCGCTGGCCGAGCTGCAACGGATGCCGTGGAGCGGCAACATCCGCGAACTGCGCAACGTCATCGAGCGTCTGATCATCCTCTCCGGCGACCGCATCACGGCACGCGACGTGAAGGAGTACTGCTGACCCGCGCCCGGTTAAGAACCGGGGTTCGCATTGCGGCTGGCAGCTTCGGCCCGCTCTCCGTCCGGTTCTCCGTCCGGTTCTGCGCAAACATGCGAACACGCGAACAGGGGCGAACATCCTTTGTTCGCGTGTTCGCTTCTTTGCCCGGCCGAAAAGACAGAACCGCGGCGAACGGTCCCGGCCCGATGCCGGAGCCGCGAAACGAAGTCCCGGCTAAAAGTGGCAAGAAACGGGGCCGGTTTGCTTGCAAACCCGCAAATAGGCGCCCGTTTCGAACGTTAGACGGGACGAAGTAGGCAAAGGCATCCGCCGGGGAGTTTTTGGTACTTTTTGCGGTCAAAATGTACAAAGTACCCCGCGGGCGAAGACCGCGGTTAACAGCCGACCAAAAGCGGCAAACAACACCAGTCGCAGACTGCGATCGGTACTTTTTGCGGCCAAAAAGTACATCACCTTCCGCGGGCAAAGACCGCGGTTATCCTTGTTCCGCCACAAGCGAGAATGCGGAGGTTGCGCCTCCTGCACGTTGCCACTGGCCGCGAACGACTCCGGCCCGATGCCGGAGCCGTCAAACGAAGGCCCGGCTAAAAGTGGCAAGAACCGGGCGTCACAGCAGCTCCAGCAACTCGCCGGGCCGGTCGACCAGATGCCGCGCCCCGGCGGCGATCAGCTCCGCACGGTCGCGGAAACCCCACGTCACACCCGCCGAGCGCACCCCGGCAGCCGCCGCGGTCTCGATGTCCACCCCCGAATCGCCGACATACAACACCTCCTCACGCGCCGTGCCCGTCCGTGCGAGAATCTCCTCGACGACCGCCGGCGAAGGTTTCAGCGGCACGCCGGGACGCTGGCCCAGCACCGCGGCGAACGTCACCCCGGGGAAGAACAGCCCGACGAGCTTCTCGGTCCCGGCCTGGAACTTGTTCGACGCCACGGCCAGCGCGACGCCCCGCCGCGCCAGCTCGGCGATCAGCTCCGGAATTCCGTCGTAGGGCCGCGTATGGGCGTCGATGTGTTCGGTGTAGTATTTCACGAAGTCGGCGCGCACCGCGGCGACGGTTTCGGGCGTGCGCAGCGGCTCGGGCAGGGCGCGTTCCACGAGCCGCAGGATGCCGTTGCCGACGAAATGACAGTATTCCTCATAGGTGTGTTGCGGCAGTCCCCGCACACCCAGCACGGCGTTGCACGCCACGGCCAGATCGCCGATCGTGTCGAGCAGCGTGCCGTCGAGGTCGAAGATGACGAGCGAAGTTTTCATTTTTTCCGTTTTATGTTCCAGCCGACAGCCGCCACGAGCAGCGACATCAGCGGCGAGACGATGTTGAAGATGCAGTAGGGCGCGTAGACGAAGGTCGAGACGCCGAGCACCGTGGCCTGCGTCATGCCGCACGAGTTCCACGGGATCAGGACCGAGCAGACCGTGGCGGAATCCTCCACCGAGCGGCTTAACAACCTCGGCTCCAGCCCCCGGTCGGCATAGAGGTCGCGGAAAAGCCGCCCCGAGAGGATGATCGAGATATACTGGTCGGCGGTGCAGAGGTTGAAGAAGAGGCCCGCGCCCACGGTCGAGGCCACGGCCGAAAAGGCGCGGCGCACCCAGCGCAGGAAGATCGACGTCAGCGACCGCAGCATGCCGCTGCCGGTCATCACCCCGCCGAAGCACATGGCGCAGATGATCAGCCACACGGTGTTCAGCATCCCGGCCATGCCGCGCGTGGCGACCAGTTCGTCGAGCTGCGGCGCGCCCGTGGGGATGGCCGTCGGGCCGAAGCAGGTCATCAGCACCCCCTTGAACCCCGACATGAAGTCCAGCTCCCCGACGCCCGCCACCCGGGCCACCAGTTCGGGCTGCGCCAGGAGCATCGCCGCACAGGCGAAGACCACGGACGAGAACAGCGTCACGATGGCCGGGAGTTTCCGTGCGATGAGCATTCCCGTGGCCAGCGGCACCGCGAGGAGCCACGGCGTGATGCGGAACGTCGCGGCGAGCGTCGCGGCATACATTTCGGCATGGGTCGAAACTCCGTGGTCGAGCGCCAGGCCCGCGACGGTGAAGACCCCGAGGGCGATGAGCATCGACGGAACGGTGGTGTAGAGCATGTAGCGGATGTGGGTGAAGACCTCGACGCCGGCCGTCGACGAGGCCAGCACCGTGGTGTCGGAGAGCAGCGAGAGCTTGTCGCCGAAATAGGCTCCCGAGATGATGGCTCCGGCGACCCATCCTTCCGAAAAGCCCATCGCCTGGCCGATGCCCATGAGCGCCACGCCGATGGTGGCGATGGTGGTCCACGACGATCCGGTCATCAGCGACACCACGGCGCAGATCGCGCACGAAGCCACGAGGAAGAACGACGGGTGGAGGATTTGCAGTCCGTAATAAATCATCGTCGGGACCACGCCCGAGATCATCCACGTGCCGGCGATGGCGCCGATCAGCAGCAGGATGACGATGGCCGACGCCGAGGCGCGGATGTTGTCGATGATGGCCTCTTCGAGCACGGCCCAGCGGCAGCGGTAGATGCCGATCGAGAGCATCACGCAGACCGACGTGGCCGACAGCAGGGCGATCTGGCTTCCGCCGTTGATGGCCTCGCCGCCGAAGGCGCGGATCACGACATAGAGGAGTCCCGTCAGCACCGCCAGCGGAATGGCCGACACCCAGGGCGACGGCAGTTTTTCAGCATTCGTCTTCATATTCTCTTCTTACGAGAGGCAAAAGTACGAAGAATTTTCGTACTTGCGCCATCGGGACGCCCGACCTGCGGTCTTCGCCCTGAAGAAACCGCGAACATGCGAACAGGGACGAACACGCGAACATGGGGTGTTCGCCCATGTTCGCGTGTTCGCGGAGAACCGGGCGCAGAACCGGGCGGAAAGCAAGCCGAAGCCGCCAGCCCCCTGAAACCGGCGTCTTACGCGGGGGGGGGTAAGCATTTCCGGCCTTATCGTACACCGGCCGTGTTTTTTCGGGGCCGGAATTTTTTTATTTCCTTTTTTCTGCCTAACTTTGGTAGAACATCCAACACGCAACGAAATGGAGACACTCCGCAAAGTGATCCGGTTTTACGTCGAGGGATTCCGCGAAATGACCGTGGGACGCACCCTGTGGGCCATCATCCTCATCAAACTCTTCATCCTGTTCGCCGTGCTGAAAGTCTTCTTCTTCCCCGACCTGCTCGCGGGCAAAAGCCCCTCGGAAAAGGCCGGCTGCGTGCTGGAAAACCTGACACCCGAAATTCCGCAACCATGAATGCACCCGTCATCATGCAGTTCCGGCCGCCGCTCGCGGCGTCAATCCCCCTCCGGGGCAGGGTCGCCGGCGCGGTGCGGGCCCGCAAACGCGGCCGAAAGCCGCAAACAAGAAGGCTCCGGCGTCCCGGAGCGACGCAGACAACCAACCAGTAACCCAATACGCTATGCTTTCCGACTACCTATCCACCGTCGACTGGTCGCGCGCGCAGTTCGCCATGACAGCCATCTACCACTGGCTGTTCGTCCCGCTGACGCTCGGGCTGGGCTTCCTCGTCGCCATCATGGAGACCCTTTACGTCCGCACGAAGGACCCGTTCTGGCTCCGCACGACCAAATTCTGGATGCGCCTGTTCGGCATCAACTTCGCCATCGGCGTGGCCACGGGCCTGATCCTCGAATTCGAATTCGGGACCAACTGGTCCAACTACTCCCACTTCGTGGGCGACATTTTCGGCGCGCCGCTGGCCATCGAGGGCATTCTGGCGTTCTTCCTCGAATCGACCTTCATCGCCGTGATGTTCTTCGGCTGGCGCAAGGTCAGCCGGGGTTTCCACCTCACGGCCACGTGGCTCACGGCCTTCGGCGCCAACCTCTCGGCGTGGTGGATTCTGGTCGCCAACTCGTGGATGCAATACCCCGTGGGGTGCGACTTCAACCTCGAAACCGTGCGCAACGAGATGACCTCGTTCTCGGCCGTGGCGCTGTCGCCCGTGGCGGTCAACAAGTTCTTCCACACCGTCACCTCGTCGTTCGTCCTCGCCGCGCTGTTCGTCGTGGGGGTCAGCGCGTGGTATCTGCTGCGCCGGCGCGAACAGCTGATGGCCCGCCGGAGCATCGCCATCGCCTCGGCCTTCGGGTTCGTCTTCGCGCTCATCACGGCCTTCACGGGCGACCGTTCGGGCGCCATCGTGGCCCGCGTGCAGCCCATGAAGCTGGCGGCCATGGAGGCGCTCTACGACGGGCAGCAGGGCGCGCCGCTCACGGCCGTCGGCATCCTGCGTCCCGAGGCGCAGCGGACCGGCGGCGACGCCTTCTACTTCAGGATCGACATTCCGAAGATGCTCTCGCTGATGAGTTTCCGCTCGGCCGACGCGTTCGTTCCGGGCATCAACGACCTGGTCTACGGCAACGAGGAGTACGGCGTGATGCCGGCCTCGGAGAAGATCGAACGGGGGCGCGTGGCCGTCGAGGAGCTGGGCCGCTACCGCACGGCGCGCGAGAAGGGCGACACGGCGGCCATCACCGAGATCGAGGCCAAGTTCGACCGCTCGACGCCCCAGGGCGCGGAGTTCCTGCGCGAACATTTCGCCTACTTCGGCTACGGTTACCTCTCGTCGCCGGAGCAGATCGTGCCCGACGTGCCGCTGCTGTTTTACTCGTTCCGCGTGATGGTCGGCGCGGGCTGCTTCTTCATCCTGCTGCTAGGCCTCGTCTGGTGGCTCAACCGCCGCGACCGCCTCGCCTCGAAACGCTGGCTGCTGCGGACGGCCGTGTGGAGCGTCCCGCTGGCCTACCTCGCCTCGCAGGCCGGCTGGGTCGTCGCCGAGGTCGGACGCCAGCCGTGGGCCATCCAGGACCTGATGCCCGTGGGCGTCGCGGCGTCGAAAATCCCCAGCGGATCGGTCTCGGTGACCTTCTTCCTCTTTCTGGCGCTGTTCACGGCGCTGCTCGCCGCCGAGTTGAGCATTATGTTCCGGCAGATCAAAACAGGACCTAAAGACGACTGACATCCCGACTACCGCAAATTTACCGGCAGCGTGGCTTCCGCGCAAGCGGACACAAGTCCCCGCCAGGGCGGGGATTTAGGGGTGGGTCAAATCTATAAACACGGCGGTACGCCGTGAATCGCCGACGGACAAGAGCGGCAAAACAACGACAACAACGACAACAACGACAACTATGGATACTATCACCCTACTTCAACACTATTGGTGGCTGGTCATTTCGCTTTTGGGGGCCTTGCTGGTCTTCCTGATGTTCGTGCAGGGCGGTCAGGCGCTGCTCTACACGATCGGCCGCACCGAAGAGGAGCGCAACATGCTGGTCAACTCGCTGGGCCGCAAGTGGGAGTTCACCTTCACGACGCTCGTGACGTTCGGCGGGGCGTTCTTCGCCTCGTTCCCGTTGTTCTACTCCACGTCGTTCGGCGGGGCGTTCTACGTCTGGATGGCCATTCTGCTGTGCTTCGTCATTCAGGCCGTGGCCTACGAATACCGCCGCAAACCGGGCAACGTCTTCGGCGAACGGACCTTCAACGCCTTCCTGCTCGTCAACGGCGTGTTAGGCCCGCTGCTCATCGGCACGGCCGTGGGAACCTTCTTCACGGGGGCGGAATTCACCGTCGACCGCCTCAACCTGGCCAACCAGGGCGGCGCGGCGGTGATCTCGCAGTGGGCGACGCCGTGGCACGGGCTGGAGGCCGTCGCCGAGTGGCGCAACGTGCTGCTGGGCCTGTCGGTGACGCTGCTGGCCATGACGCTGGCCTGCCAGTACTTTATGAACAACATCGACGACGAGGCGATCTTCCGCCGCGCCGCACGCCGCATGCGCACGTTCGCCGCGCTGTTCGTCGCCTGCTTCGTGGCATGGCTCCTGGCCCTCGTCCTCGCCGACGGATGGGCCGTCGACGCCGCGGGCACGGTCTCGGTCGAACCCTATAAATACCTGCACAACCTCGTGGAAATGCCCTACGTGGCCGCCGCGCTGCTGATCGGCGTGGTTTCGGTGCTGTGGAGCGTCTGGCTGGGGTGGTGCGGCAGCCGCCGTGCGGTGTGGTTCGGGGGCGTCGGCACGGTGCTCACGGTGCTGTCGCTGCTGCTGCTCGCGGGGTGGAACGACACGGCCTACTACCCTTCGCTCGCGGACATGCAGTCGTCGCTGACGATCCGCAACTCCTCGTCGAGCCTCTTCACGCTCCGCACGATGGCGTGGGTGTCGCTGTTCGTGCCGTTCGTGGCAGCCTACATCTGGTACGCCTGGCGTGCGATGAACCGCCGTCCGATCACCCGCGAGGAGATCCGCGGCGACGACCACCAGTATTAAGGCGAACCTTACGGTTGAGCGAGGGCGCGGACCGCTTGCGGGCTATGCCGGGGAGGGGCTGCGCGAACATGCGAACATGCGAACATAGGCGAACACCCCCTGTTCGCATGTTCGTGTGTTCGCCCGGTTAAGAACCGGGGTTTGCATTGCGACTGGCAGCTTCGGGCTGCCTGACTTGCATCACAAGCCCGCCCCGTCAGATTATTCTGAATATCTGTCAATTACAACCATACGACCACTCATGGGCGCGGATGGGTTTTTGATTATCGCGAAGCATATTTCGACATAACGCAGTAAGCTCCGGATGGGATATCCCGAAGTATTTCCCATTCGGGGCGAACAAGGCAGGGCGAAATATGCCCGTGAGAATCGGAAACTACTTGCCGAAAGGATACTGGTTCTCGTGCACGTCCTCGAACCGCATGCCCTTCTCGTAGGTCTTCATGGCGCGGCGCGACATGCCCATCGACGAGAATCCGCCGTCGTGGTAGAGGTTCTGCATCGTGACCTTGCGCGTGAGGTCCGAGAAAAGCGTCAGCACGTAGTCCGCGCAATCTTCGGCCGAAGCGTTGCCCAGCGGCGACATGTTCTCGGCGAAACCCATCAGGTCGCCCAACCCCAGCACGCCGCTCCCTGCCGTGGTCGGCGTCGGCGACTGCGACACGGTGTTGATGCGCACATGCTTCTCGCGGCCGTAGATGTAACCGAAGCTGCGGGCTATGGACTCCAGCAGCGCCTTGGCGTCGGCCATGTCGTTGTAACCGTAGAGCGTGCGCTGCGCGGCGATGTACGAAAGGGCGACGATCGAACCCCAGTCGTTGATGGCGTCCTTCTTGCGGGCCACCTGGATGGCCTTGTGGAACGAAATGGCCGAGATGTCGAGCGTCTTCGAGAGGAAATCGTAATCCAGATCGTCATAGGTGCGTCCCTTGCGGACGTTGGGCGACATGCCGATCGAGTGGAGCATGAAATCGAATTTGCCCCCGAAGTGCTCCATCGTCTTGTCGATCAGGTTCTCCAGATCCCCGACGCTCGTGGCGTCGGCCGGAACGACGATCGTATTGCACTTCTCGGCCAGCTTCGAGATGGTTCCCATGCGGATTGATACGGCGGTATTGGTGAGGACGATTTCGGCGCCCTCCTCCACGGCGCGTTCCGCCACTTTCCAGGCAATCGACTGCTCGTTGAGCGCTCCGAAAATCAGACCTTTCTTTCCTTTCAATAAATTGTATGACATCGTAATTCAGTTTAAAAATTCGGACAAATATAACACTTATTTTTGAATTGGCCCGCCAATCGGCCTCAAACGAACGCTCTTGCGCCCCAATGCGGCAGGCTGCGGGGCCACGAGCGGGAATTGAGAATCGCGGAATTACGTCGCCGTCGCTCCGTGATCCCCGGGATTCCTTGATTGAGGAATTGACTTCGCTGCACTCCGCCCGACGGCTTCGTGCCGCTCGTCTTTCCCTGCCCTGCCGGGGGCGTCCCTGCAAGCCCAAGAAACGGCGGCCCTGCCGCATTTCGTTTTGTATTCGATCCGGTCCCGAATATATTCAGCCCGGCCCAAATACAAAACGGGTTGCAAATTCGATTTGCAACCCGTTTCTTTTTCTTGGCGGAAAGTGAGGGATTCGAACCCCCGGAACCTTGCGGTTCAACGGTTTTCAAGACCGCCGCGATCGACCACTCCGCCAACTTTCCGGGGACAAAAGTAGCACCGTTTTTCCATTCCGCCAAATCTTTACCGCGATTTATCGTCCGCAACGGCGGTCCGAAAATCAAAATCAGACGATAATTTTCTTCTTTATCCGAAAATTGCATATCTTTGTCAGTAAGTTAGGACCGAGAGGTTAGTTTCTTCACGCACGACACCATGAACAAAGCGCAGTTTGTCGAGGCCATCGCCCTCGACGCGAACATCTCGAAGATAGACGCCCGCAAGGCCGTCGACGCCATGATCCGGGTCACGGTGCAGTCGCTCCGCGAGGGCGAACGGCTGACCTTGACGGGACTGGGTACGTTCAGCGTGCAGCAGAAATCCGAACGCGTGGGCCGCAATCCCCGCACGGGCGCCGCCGTGAAGATCCCGCCCCGCAAGGTCATCAAGTTCCGTCCTACGGCCGAGGTGGAATAACACCCCGTCCGCAAAAACACCGTAACATGCCCGAAATTTCACTCCGCGCCGAGCAGATGCCGGCCTCCCCGATACGCAAACTCGTCCCGCTGGCCGACGCGGCCCGCGCCCGGGGAACGAAGATCTACCACCTGAACATCGGCCAGCCCGACCTCCCCTCGCCCAAGGAGGGTCTCGAATCCCTCAAACACATCGACCGCAAGGTGCTGGAATACAGCCCCAGCGACGGCTACCGCTCGCTGCGCGAAAAGCTGGTGACCTATTACGAGCAGTATCAGATCAAGCTCTCGCCCGAGGAGATCATCGTCACCACGGGCGGCTCCGAGGCCGTGCTCTTCGCCTTCATGTCGTGCCTCAACCCGGGCGACGAAATCATCGTTCCCGAACCGGCCTACGCCAACTACATGGCCTTCGCCATTTCGGCGGGCGCCGTGATCCGCCCGGTGGTGGCCTCCATCGAGAACGGATTCGCGCTGCCCCCGATCGAGGAGTTCGAGAAGCTGATCAACGACCGCACGCGCGGCATCCTGATCTGCAACCCCAACAACCCCACGGGTTACCTCTACACCCGCCGCGAGATGAACCGCATCCGCGACATGGTGAAGAAATACGACCTGTTCCTCTTTTCGGACGAGGTCTACCGCGAATTCATCTACACCGGTTCGCCCTACATTTCGGCCTGCCACCTCGAAGGCATCGAGCAGAACGTCGTGCTGATCGACTCGGTGTCGAAACGCTACTCCGAGTGCGGCATCCGCATCGGCGCGCTGATCACCAAGAACAAGACGCTGCGCAATGCGGTGATGAAATTCTGCCAGGCGCGCCTCTCGCCGCCGCTCATCGGGCAGATCATCGCCGAAGCGTCGATCGACGCGCCGCGGTCGTACAGCACCGAGGTCTACGAGGAGTACATCGAACGCCGCAAATGCCTGATCGACGGACTGAACCGCATCCCGGGCGTCTACTCGCCGATCCCGATGGGGGCTTTCTACACGGTGGCACGGCTCCCGGTCGACGACAGCGACAAGTTCTGCGCCTGGTGTCTCTCGGATTTCGAATACGAAGGCGAAACCGTTATGATGGCGCCTGCGTCGGGCTTCTACTCCGATCCCGAATGCGGCCGCAACGAGGTCCGCATCGCCTACGTCCTCAAGAAGGAGGACCTCGAACGGGCCTTGCTGATCCTGGGCAAGGCGCTCGAAGCCTACAACGCCAGAAAATAAAGACAAGACCCGCCAGCGAGCGGGTCTTGCTCATTTCCGACAACCCCGGAGACCCTGACGACCCGACGGGAGGCCCGACGACCCGGCAACCACATCCTGCCGCCCCGGCAATCTCCGGCCCCCGGCCGCGGAAGTCTCGGCCGCGGAAGTCCACGGCCCGCTGCGGTGTAGCCTCGAATACCCTGCTGTCCCCGAACATCCTGCCGCCCCCGACAACCCCGGCCGGCCTGACAACCCGGCAATCCCCGGCCCCTCAACCCCGGCAATCCCCGCCTCTCCGGCAGTCACACCCCGCCTCCCCCGGCGGCGCTTATTATAAATCGGTATCCATTCCCGGAGAGACCTCGGAGCAAAACCCGCCAATTCGGCCAATCCTATACCATTTAGTACAATTTTCGGGAATTTTAGACCAAAAAGTTTGGGCCGAGGGGATAGTTTTCCTACTTTTGCCCCGATTTTGCATGCCGGGAGGCATGCCGAGTATAAACCAAACCAATTCGTTATGAAAAAACTTTTCCTCGTTCTGGCCGCCGCAGCCATCGCCTCCGGCGCTTACGCCGAGGGCTATCAGGTAAACAACCTCTCCTCGAAACAGAACGGTATGGGCCACGTAGGTACGGCCATGAAACTCAACTCGGAGTCCATTTGGTTCAACCCCGCAGCCGCATCATTCCAAAGCACGCAGTTCGACTTTTCGGTCGGCGTCACGGGAATAGACTCGAAAGCCACTTATACCACCCTGCCCGACTACACGGGCAAGACCCAGTCCCGGCACTTCACGTCGGACAACAAGATCGCAACCCCGCTCTACGCCTATTTCAACTACAAGCCGCTGGACTGGATGTCGGTCGGCCTGGCTTTCAACACCCCCTTCGGCTCTTCGATGAACTGGGGCGACAATTGGGCCGGAGCGCAGCTCGTGCAGTCCATCAACCTCAAGGCCTACAATCTCCAGCCTACGGTGTCGTTCAAAATCTGCGAACACCTCTCCGTCGGCGCCGGCCTGATGATGACGTGGGGTAAATTCGACCTTTCGCGTTCGATGCTGCCCGTCGGAGCGGCGAATGCCCAAAACGTCGCGCTGAACAACATCATACAGATCGTAGCTCCGGGCACTCCGAACATCTTCGAGCTGGCAGGCGACCGCAACATCATGTCGCTGGATCTCGAAGGCAAGGCCAAAATGGCCGTCGGGGTGAATCTCGGCATCATGTGGGACATCAACGAACAATGGTCGCTCGGCATGACCTATCGTTCGAAACTCAAGATGAAGGTGAATTCCGGCTCGATCGACATGTCGACCATCGACGATCCGACGATTCAGGCCGTCCTGGGACAGCTTCTTCCGAAATTCGACATCAATCCCTCGGCAATCTCCTCGGCAATCGTAAAAACCGAACTTCCGCTCCCGGCATCGCTGACCTGGGGCGTCAGCTTCCGCCCCGTGCCGAAATGGGAGTTTGCCGTCGATCTGCAATACGTGCTGTGGAGCGCATACGACCAACTCGATGTCCAGATCCTCAATCCGTCGACGAATCTTCCGGTCCTGACGATCCCCGCCAGCGACAAAAACTACTCCAACACGCTGGCATTCCGCTTCGGCGGCGAATACCACGCACTCGACTGGCTGACGGCCCGCATGGGTATGTATGTCGACGAAAGCCCCGTAAGCAGCGACTACCTCAATCCCGAAACGCCTTCGATGACCAAACTCGCCTACACCGCCGGCGTCACGTTCCGTCCTTGCAAATGGATGCACGTCGACCTGGCCTACGGCTATGTGAATTCGGCCGATCCGGAGCGCACGGGTTCCTATCCCTACGTCAACTCCGTGCTGGCGCTGGCCAACGAGCAGATCAAGAACGTTGCCCCCGAGTATCCGACGACCAGCGCGATCACCGACTTTTCAGGCAATTACACCGCACGCGCCCACACGTTCTCCATCGGCGTGGGGTTCAGTTTCTAAAAACAGAAAAATTTACTATCTTTGCGGTGCGTTTGGCAACAGACGCGCCGCATTGTTTTTAACGGCTCCATAGTTCAAGGGATAGAACGAGGGTTTCCTAAACCCTAAATTCGCGTTCGAGTCGCGGTGGGGCTACAAGAAAGGAGGAATCAATATCCCTCCTTTTTTTGTGCCCCTGAACCCATGCAGCCCCCCAAACCTCCCTTTGAAAAGGGAGACTTCCGCACATCCATGCCGGGTAAAAAGCGAGAAAGGCTTATTTCTCCTTTTCTTGTGGAATTTTACCTATCTTTGCTCCCGTAAAATCACGATTATGGAATCGCTTAAAGAGTTATACAGGATCGGCAGCGGCCCGTCGAGCAGCCACACGATGGGTCCCAAGCGGGCCGCCGAACGGTTTGCGGAACGCTGCCGCGACGTCGACGCCTACCGCGTGACCCTCTACGGATCGCTGGCCGCCACGGGCAAGGGCCACCTGACGGACGTGGCGATCCTTTCGGTGCTCGAACCGGCCGCCCCGACCCGGATCGTCTGGAAACCGGAGGTCGTGCTCCCCTTCCACCCCAACGGCATGCTGTTCGAAGGGCTGAAAGGCGACGAAGTCGTCGATTCCTGGACCATTTACAGCGTCGGCGGCGGGGCGCTGGCCAACGAGGCCTCGCGCCTCGAAACGCCCCGGAGCATCTACCCGCTGTCGACCATTTCGGAGATCAAGGAGTGGTGCTACCACGAGGGCAAGACCTTCTGGGAGTATGTGAGCGACTGCGAAGGTCCCGAAATCTGGGACTACCTCGACACGGTCTGGGAGACGATGTGCGCAACCATCCAGCGCGGCCTGAACAACGACGGCGTGCTGCCCGGAGGGCTGAAGGTCGCCCGCAAGGCCTCGACCTACTGGGTCAAGTCGAAAAGCTACACCGACTCGCTCTCCTCGCGGGCCAAAATCTACGCCTACGCGCTGGCCACCTCCGAGGAAAACGCCTCGGGCGGCACGGTCGTGACAGCCCCCACGTGCGGGTCGAGCGGCGTCATGCCCGCCGTGCTCTACCACCTCTCCACCTCGCGCAACTTCCTGCGCATCCGCATCCTGCGGGCGCTGGCCACGGCCGGACTTTTCGGCAACGTCGCCAAAACCAACTCCTCCATTTCGGGCGCCGAGGTCGGCTGCCAGGGCGAGGTCGGCGTGGCGTGCGCCATGGCTGCCGCCGCCGCGTGCCAGCTCTTCGGCGGAACCCCTTCGCAGATCGAATACGCCGCCGAGATGGGTCTCGAACACCACCTGGGCCTCACATGCGACCCCGTGTGCGGACTGGTGCAGGTCCCCTGCATCGAGCGCAACGCCATCGCCGCAGCCCGGGCCTTCGACGCCAACGCCTACGCCACGCTCTCCGACGGCTCGCACATGGTGAGCTTCGACAAGGTCGTGGAGGTGATGAACGAAACGGGCCACGCCCTTCCGAGCCTCTACCGCGAAACCTCCGAAGGGGGCCTTGCCAAACGCTTCAAACGATAAGGTTTCGGGCGCGCCGGAAGCATCCTTCCGGGCGTGTGACGATTTTTCCCTGTAAACGGATAAATTTTCCCCGTCGGACAACCTCCGGCGGGTTAATTTTGTTATCAGCAAACGTCAACCTAAAACCACAATACGTATGAGACGATTCTTACTCCTTCTGCTGGTCCTCCCGCTGCTCGCCGGAGCGTGCGGCGACGACGCCACCGAAGACACCCCCGATCCGCCCGCAACGACGCTGCCGGCCGGGACCAGGGACGATCCTTTCGGCGTGGGAAAGTCCGTCACCGTCAGCGGACTGCCCGACAAACTGCTGATCGGCCTGGCGGCCAACAGCGGCGACAGCAAGAAGACCTCGGAAGCCGTCTTCAGCGATGTGAAAATCAACGGTCAGACGGTCGCCTTCGAATAAGCGGCCGATCCGTCCCAATGAAAAAGCCGCACCCTTTCGGGAGCGGGATTAAAAGGGCATAACGACCTGATTTATCGGATCATTACATTTTTGTATAGGGATAATAGGTAACGAAAAGGCAACGGTTTATTTTCAGCGTCTTGCGCTCAAATACCGCATTTCAAATAACCGATTACAAAATACAAAAAAAATGCGGATTTGACAAATTTGCTAAAAGGGCAGCATTCTAACGCATGGATATTCCATTTTCTCAAGCATACAAGGTTCTTGTTGGAAGAAATAGAACAAGAAGTTATCATTAGTGTCAAAACACAAGATGCTTGAACAGTTTTATGTGTCAGTTATGATGAAGGAAATTCAACCGAATAATCATCGCAATAAAAACAATCATTCACTTATTTTCTTCCTCTCAAAGAAGGGTTCGGGCAATATGATTTTATCTCTATTGCAGCATTCTCGCTCTGTCAACAAACAATGAAATTGATCATTGAACGCTTGAATCGTACCCTTGTCGTGGCAACGTACAGTCATCGGGGCCTTTCGTCCGAAGATAAATTGAGGTTGTTCAGCATCAAAAAACCAAACACCTTCCCAGTTTACTACTGTTCTGAAATACAGCCTAAACCCCCTCTTCGCCTGATCTCATACATCATCATCGATTAGGAAAATATCTTCCACCGAATATAACTGGGAAAGAAAACATTGATTTCATCGAGTTGCAACAAGCTGAATCCGCTGACTGCTGCTATTCAGCATAAAATTATCGTAATTATCTTTGTCGAGCGGAGAAAGATAACCGTTTATTTTCGCAACAAGTCCCATCTGGTCGCGCCGGTAATAACAAGTGTCGGTACTATTGTGTTCTCTTAACCCGGAAGGGCATCCAGATCGACGAAAAAGCTATACTATTGATTTACAGCTAGCAGGAATCGGATAAATTAGTTCTTCGCCACTTGCGAGCGTGAAGGTGATTGTAAAAAGTTCAGAAGATGTCTAAAACTCGAATGCATGGGTCCAGACATCAAAGATAGGGGTATTCCTCAAGTTGAGCCGCTTGAAGATCAGGAGCTGCTGGCATATACTACGAGAAAAGAAGCAGAGTGAGATAATGCAAATACTCGGTCAAAGCACGGGTAACATTACCAGCCAGAGAACATATATACACAGGGAACTCGGGGCTGACAGCCTCCGACAACCTATACCTTTGTCTGCGGGAGTAGATGAAGCCCGAGGCAGAGCCTGAAGAGGCAGAAATGGAGGTGCTGAAACTGAAGTTAAAATCGAGAATTCGACGACGTTATGATTTCGAGTATCGAATAATATTTACGGGTTCAGACGCGACCGGATTATCTTTTCACCCGCACCTCGTACAGATCGCTGCGGCGATCCTTGAGGTTGCGGACGCTGCCGTAGGTGTGCAGCTCGTTCAACAGGTTCAGGTTAATGTCCGAAATAAGGATCATCTCCGTATTGGGCGTCGCCTCCGCACGCCGTCCGTCCGTCGGAAAAGCGAAATCGCAGGGCGTGAAGACTCCGGAGCGCGCATACTGAATGTCCATGTTGTGCACCTTGGGCAGGTTGCCCACACTGCCTGCGATCACCACGAAACATTCGTTCTCGATGGCGCGGGCATGGGCGCAGACTTGCACGCGCGAATAGGCATTCTGCGTATCCGTGAGGAACGGCACGAAGAGAATCTGCATCCCCTCGGAGGCCATAATGCGTGAAAGTTCCGGAAACTCAACGTCGTAGCAGATCAATACGCCGATCTTCGCGCAGTCCGTCTCGAACGTGCGGATCGTCTTGCCGCCGCTCAATCCCCAGCACTTCATCTCGTCGGGCGTAACGTGCAATTTTTCATACATTTCGTAAGTTCCGTCACGGCGGCAGAGGAACCCCACGTTGTAAAGCTGCCCGTCGTCTTTGATCTGGGGCATGCTGCCCGTGATGATATTGATGTTGAACTTAATGGCCAATGCGATAAACCGGTCCCGGATTTCATCCGTATATTGCGCCAGCCCGCGAATGGCCTCCGATTCGCTGACATCGTTGAACCGCGCCATAAGCGGAGCGTTGAAATATTCGGGAAAAAGAACGAAATCGCTCTGATAGCCACTCACGGAATCGACGAAAAACTCCACCTGTTCGAACAGGTCGTCAAGGGTCTTGTAGCTGCGCATTTGCCACTGTACGATGCCTACGCGCACCGTGGTTTTGGGCAGGATGTACTCCTCGGTCGGAGCCTGATAATAGATGTTGTCCCACTGAAGCAGGCAGGCGTAGTGGCGCGACTCCTCGTCGTTGGGCAGATAGTTGCGCATTACTTTACGGACATGGAAATCGTTCGAGAGCTGGAACAACAGCACAGGATCGACAATTTCACGTTGGCGCACTTTGTCTATATATTCCTTGGGGCGCATCTGTTCCGCATACTTATGGTAGTTGGGCAGACGGCCCCCGAACATGATGGCTTTCAGGTTGAGTTTTTCGCACAGTTCCTTGCGGTATTCGTACATGCGCCGCGCCAGACGCAGTCCCCGGTAGTCGGGATGGATGAAGACCTCGATGCCGTAGAGGATGTTACCCTTGCGGGTGTGGGTGTCGAATGTTTCATTCCCCGTAACCTGGGCGTAGGTGTGGTCGTTCTTCACGTCATCGTAATTCACAATGATCGAAAGCGCGCAGCCTACGATCTTGCCGTCCACGACTACGACGATCTGCCCCTCCGGGAAGATGCGAATCAGTTTGTCGATTTGCTTCGGCGTCCAAAAAACGTCGCTTCCATCGGCATAGACGCGGGTAAAGGAACTGGCCAGTTGGTCGTAATCCTCTTTCTGAAGATTGCGAATTTCTACTTTATTGATTTCTAACGTTTCCATAAACACATGGGTTGAAAAAACGTACAAAGATACTCTTTAACTTCCGAAAACGCCAGAGAGAGGAAAATATAAGAAGAGCGGCACTCGAAATTCACACCGCTCTCCTCTCTGCCGGTGCCGCAGACTTTATCACCCCGAATTAAGAATCGTAAGTTGCGGAAACGGGAACGAAATACCCTCCTCGTTGAAGGTGGCGTAAATTGTAAGTTTCTTCATGGTTAGTATATGGAATTCAGCAGGTCCGTTTTCCCGTCGTTTACGAGCTTGAGAATCAGTTCCCCGAAGAGGGTGTTCTGCCAGGCGAACCACGCGCGGGTGAAATCC